>JAITCM010000130.1 GCA_031283085.1 Chitinispirillales bacterium
TCGGACGGCAACGTAATCCCGGTGGAGGTAAAATCCGGCATAAACCTGCGGGCCAAGAGCCTTGCCTTTTTTGTGGACAAGTACTCGCCGAAATATTCTATCAGGACGTCCCTTGCCGACTATAAAGTAACCGAGCCGGGCTACATTATCGATATGCCGCTCTACGCGGTCGCGAATATAAAGGCCCTTCTTGAACAGGGTGGGCGCTAAAAAATTAAAAAAGCCTTGACATTCGGGGTGGCGTATATTATTTTGACGTTGTAGGGGTGACCGTCCCGGTCGCCCTTTGTTGGACAGACGAACGGCAAGGCGACCGAGGACGGTCGTCCCTACATCCGTACCTTGATGTTCATTAATATGGGCAATGGTTTTGACGTTGTAGGGGCGAACTGTGTTCGCCCGCTATGTTGAATGACGCAATAAAACGTTGGTATAATTGAGGCAATTATGGAAGAACAGTTTTTCGACCCGGTAAGTTCGCAAGTCCGTTTCCCCGATGTTGAGCGGCGTGTGCTTGACTTGTGGGAAAAAGAGAAGACCTTTGAGGCCTCGCTCGAATTGACGCGGGGGAAACAGGCGTTTGTCTTTTACGACGGGCCGCCGTTTGCCACGGGGTTGCCGCACTACGGGCACCTCCTCGCGGGAACGCTGAAAGACGTCATCCCCCGCTATCAAACCATGCGCGGGCGCTACGTTGACCGGCGCTTCGGGTGGGACTGCCACGGGCTGCCGGTTGAGAATGAGATGGAGAAGGAGTTCAAGGTCTCCGGCAAGCGCGACATAGAGAAGCTCGGCATCCATTTATTCAACGAGGCGTGCCGGTCGATAGTGCTTCGTTATACAAGCCAGTGGGAGACAGTCGTCAACCGGATGGGGCGGTGGGTGGACTTTGTCAATCAGTACAGGACAATGGACCCGCCGTACATGGAGAGCATTTGGTGGGTCTTCCGGCAGATGTGGGATAAGGGGCTAATTTACAGGGGTTTCCGCGTTCAGCCGTACTGCCCGCGCTGCGCCACGCCGCTTTCAAATTTTGAGGTTAATGAAGGATACAGGGAGATAAGCGGCCCGTCAATCACCGTGTCGTTCCCTATTGTCAAGGGCGGCGGGGCTCGCGGTATTAATAATGATTTTGTTGACGAATGCGTAAATGAAAACGCGAAAATATTAGTATGGACGACAACACCCTGGACGCTGCCGTCCAACGTGGCGCTTGCGGTGGGGGAAAAAATCGCGTATGTCAAGATACGGGACGGCGAAAACGTTTACATCATGGCAAAGGAGCGCCTCGGCGCTTATTATAAAGATTTGTCAACGGTGGAAATCATTAAAGAAATAACCGGCGCCGACCTTGTCGGTTTGCGTTATGTGCCGATGTTTGATTACTTCAAGGATAGAGACCCGCGCTTCTTTACAGTCACCGCCGCCGATTTTGTGTCAACGGAAGACGGCACCGGCATAGTCCACATCGCCCCCGCGTTCGGCGAGGACGACTTTATCGTCGGCCAAAAAATCGGGCTGCCGATTGTCTGCCCCGTTGACGACGAGGGAAAATTCACCGAAGAGGTTCCGCAGTGGGCGGGCAAACTCGTTTATACCGCCGACGATGAAATCACGCGGCAGATAAAATCATCAGGCCGGTTAATCCACAAAACAACGGTAATGCACCGCTACCCGCACTGCTACCGTTGCGATACCGCTCTCATCTATAAGGCGATAACGACCTGGTTCATGAAGATAGAGCCGCTGAAGGCTAATATGCTGGAGAACAATCAACAAATCCGCTGGGTTCCACCGCATTTGCAAAACGGGCGATTCGGCAAAGGCATAGAGGGCGCGCCGGACTGGAACATATCGCGCAACAGGTATTGGGGAACGCCTATTCCCGTGTGGCTCTGCGACTGCGGCCATTCCGAATGCGTGGGCGGGCTGGACGATTTGCACATACTCGCGGGCGGCGGCGTTCAATCGGCGGGAGAATCCGCACACACACAAACCGCACGGCGTGTGCAAGAGAGTTTAAAAACAAAAGACGCGGCGCAAAGACTGTCCGACGCGGGTATTGATTCCGTATGGACGGAGAGGCTCGCGAATGTAAATATCAGCCCGGTAGACATACACCGCCATATCGTCGACGAACTTGAGGTGAAATGCCCCAAATGCGGCGCGTTGATGAAACGCACGACCGAGGTGCTCGACTGCTGGTTCGAGTCAGGGTCTATGCCCTACGCGCAGCAGCACTACCCGTTTGACAACAAGGAGATTTTTGAGAAAAACTTTCCGGCGGACTTCATCGCGGAGGGGCTTGACCAGACACGCGGATGGTTCTATACGCTGACGGTTCTCTCCGGCGCTCTCTTCGGGAAACCGGCCTTCAGGAACGTTATCGTCAACGGCATCATTCTCGCCGAGGATGGGAAAAAACTCTCCAAGCGCCTGCGCAACTACGCCCCGCCGGAAGACGTGCTGAATCAACTTGGCGCCGACGCGCTGCGCCTGTTCCTGATAAATTCCCCCGCCGTCAAAGCGGAAGATTTACGCTTCTCGGAAAAGGGCGTGATGGAAATGTCACGCGCCGTATTGCTGCCCTTTTGGAACGCCTACGCCTTTTTCGTCACCTACGCGAATGTTGACGGATGGAAGCCGTCCGGCCCGAATCCGCCCAAAGGCGGAACCGAACTTGACAGGTGGATAGTGTCCCTGCTTAATGACGTAATATTATCCGTCAACAAAGAGATGGAGGAGTATAATCTCCACAAAGTTGTGCCGCACCTGGTGGACTTTATCGACAATTTGACAAACTGGTATATCCGCCGCAGCCGCCGCCGCTTCTGGCGCAGTGAGAACGACGACGACAAAAACATCGCCTACGGGACACTCTACTGCGTTCTCGTCCAATTCTCTAAAGTGATGGCCCCGTTTTTGCCGTTCGTTACCGAGACCGTCTACCGCAATTTAGTTAACGGCAAACTCTCCGGCGAGCCGCCGAGCATCCATTTAACCGCGTACCCGTCCGCGGCAATCGACGCCGTTGACGAACCGCTTGAACTGAAGATGCGGCTCGTGCGCCAAGCCGTCGCTATGGGCCGCGCTCTCCGCAGCCGTTTCACCGTAAAGACGCGCCAGCCGTTGAGCGAATTTACCGTTGTCCTCTCAGACCGCGGGAAAATAGACCTCATCCGGGATATGGAGGAACTTGTCAAAGAGGAATTGAACGTCAAAAAGGTGGCATTCGACAGCGACGAGGAACGCGTGGTCAGCATATCGGCCAAACCTAACTTCAAGAAGTTAGGCAAAGTCTTCGGAAAAAAGATGCAGGACGCGGGCGCGTTGATAGAGCGGTTTAGCGCCGCGGATATAAAGAAGCTGGAAAGCGGAGCCGCGATTGACGTAATGGGAACGGCGCTGACATACGGCGACATAGAAGTCCGCCGCGCCAAGCGCGAGGGGCTGGAGGTGGAGACGGATGGAGAGCTTACCGTGGCGCTTGAAGTCACAATCACGCCGGAGCTGAAGCGGGAGTGCGTAGCCCGCGAGTTCGTCAATCGCGTGCAGAATCGGCGCAAGGAAACCGGCCTAAGCGTCGCCGACCGTATCGTCGTACATTACGCCTGCCCCGATGAAATCGAAGACGCGCTGGCCGATTTCCGCAGCTACGTGTGCGCCGAGACGCTGGCCGTCGATATGCGCCGCGCCTCCGTTGCGGACGCGGTCAACAACCCCGAAAGCGTTGAGGTCGAGGGGATGAACGTGGTCATCGGCGTTGAAAAGACCGGCGCAGGCGGTTGACCCACGATGCGCCCTTTGAGAAAGTTCATTCCCAGGCGCGTTAGGCACCGCATATTGGGATGGATGGCGAGGGCCGGCTTTGCCATAGGGCGGTCGCTCCCCCGCGCCGTCGGTCTGGCGCTCTTTTCATTCATAGGGACGGTGTGTTACCGCGTAATGGGCGCGGATAGGAGAACGACCGTCAACAACCTGAGGCTTGTCTTCGGAAACGAATGGAATGAGAAAAAAATCCGCGCGGTTTCGCGGGATGTATTTCGGTCGCAGGGAAAAAATCTCTTCGACGCCGTCCACTTGAGCGCCGCCAAAGCCGATGTCTTTGACAAGGCTGTTTCCCACGACAGCCTCTATGGGATAGCCCAAGCCTGCGGACGCGGCAAGGGCATAGTGGCAATCACGGCGCATCTTGGCTGTTTCGAAATGCTGCTGCACCTGTTCACACGCCGCGGCCTCAGCTGCTTCGCTGTCGGTCGGGCGTTCAAAAACCCGGATGTCAACGAAGCCGTGCGAAAAATGAGAAGCGGCCCCGACATACAGTACATTGACAGGTCGGAAAGCACCCGCAAAATCGTGAAACTGCTGCGACAGGGAAAGGTCATGGGAGTACTAATCGACCAAGACACAAACGTAGAGGGCGTATTCGCCGACTTCCTCGGGCATACGGCCTTCACGCCGAGCAGCGCGGTACACTTCGCGTTGAAACTGGGAATCCCAATGTTCGTATCGGTCACGGCAAGACTGCCGGGAGACAAACACCACGTCTATGTCAGCGAAGAATTAATACCCATAGACACCGGCGACCCCAAGGCGGACCTGGTCGCCAACATACGGAGAATCAACGACATTATCGGCGGATACATCCGCAAGCACCCGGAACAGTGGGTTTGGATGCACGAGCGGTGGAAGACTAAGGCGGTTGATGCGGAATAGCATTTTAAGGTTGTGGGAGGCCTAAAGATGAAACGGTTACCGACAGGGTTGCGGGCATTTGAGGCTATTCGTAAAGGAAACGCCGCGTTTGTATTGACATACGCGATAATCTTCCTATTCCTGTCCGCCGGCTGCGCCCCCAAAAAAGACCCGTTGCCGGTCGGCGAAAAGGTCATCTCCGCCCCTCACCAAGAGCTGACAAACGCTTCGCTGTACTTCTACCAGGGCAACATCAAACGCTGGTGGCTGGACACCGACTACATGAGCCGTCCGCTGGCCGACACCGGCGACATTACCGTCGCTCCGGTACGCATTACAGTGTACGACTCGCTCGGCAAACCGTCCACCCGCATCACCTCCGACTCCGGTTCCAGCGATTCTAAGATGGCGGTGTTTGACCTCTGGGGCGCCGTGAACATCAAGAACGAAGAGGGTATGCTCGTGACCGGCGAGCGGCTCCGGTGGTACAAAGACGCGCGGCGCGTTACCTCCGACACCTTTGTTCAAGTGGAAACCAGGAAAGGCGACATTTTGCGGGGCAAGGGTTTGGAGGCGCGGGACGACTTCTCGCGCTTTTCGTTCAGCGCGGAGGTTCAGGGGCTCTTCCCCGACTTCAAACGCAGAATGGAGGAGGGCGATGACAACTTCCTTCGGTAAACGCCCTGTCCGCCGTGTTCTTTCAATGGCCGCGCTATTGCTCTGCTCCGCCGCGAGACTGTGGACGGCCCCCCCCGCCCCAAGCGGAGCGCTCGTTTTGGAGCGGGCAAACAGCAACGAGAATATCTACGACGACGCGACCGGCGATTTCATCAGCTACCTGCGCGGAGACGTGTTCTTCCGCTACGACGACATAAGCATATCCGCGGACTCGGCGCTTTGGCGGAAGAACGACGGTATCGTGGACTTCACGTCAAACATTACCGTTGAGCACAATGGGCAGCTTATGACCTGCGGGCGGCTCTATTTCGTGAAGGGCGAAAAAATCCTCACGGCAAGCGACAATGTCCTGTACCGAGACTCCGCGAGAATAACGCGCATCAGCGGCGACAACGCGGTGTACATGACCGACAAGAAAGAGTGCACACTGCGCGGCGACCCGTTGCTCACGCGGGTAGACAGCGCTTCCGTCGACACGCTATTCATACGCGGACGGACTATGATATACAACGACTCAACGAAAATCGCGAATGTCAACGAGAATGTGCGCGTAACTCGCGGCGAGCTCTCCGCCGTGAGCAGACGCGGCGAATATTTCGTGAAGAAGAACGTCGCTAAACTAAGGGTGAACCCGGTAATAAACTACGAGAAACACGTGGTGGTCGGCGACTCGGTAGACCTCTTCTTCGGCAAGGAGACGTTCGAGGGCGCCTGCGTGTTGGGCAATACCCACGGACGCTACACGGAGGTCTCGGACTCTACCGAAGACACAACGATAGCCGATATTTGGAGCGACAGCATGGCCTTATCCATGTACGATTCTAAAAAGGTAAGTTCGATGAAAGCCTTCGGCAACGCCCGCGGAAAACACTCGGAGACCTCAGCGTCAAAAGGCACCGTGACCGCGACCGACATCACAAGCGACAGCCTTCATACATTCATGTTTGAAACAGGAAAAATCAGCGCAATGAAGGCCTTCGGCAACGCCAAAGGCCGCTACAGGGAGTCGGCAGACACCGCGAAGGGCACGATGTCAACCGACATCGCAAGCGACAGCCTGCGCATATCCATGTTCGAGACCGGAAAAATAAACTCAATGACGGCCTTCGGCAAGGCGCACGGGCGAAACGCCGAGTGGAACGCTGCCGGAACGAAAGATTCGCTGGTCACGCATATTTGGAGCGACAGCCTGCGAGTACGCGTTTCGGAGACCGGAAAGATGCGCACTATGCGCGCTTTCGGAAACGTTCTGAGCAAAAACTTCGCGACAGGCGACTCAGCGCGGGCAAACACGGTATCGGGGCGCACGCTGATGCTGACATTCGGGGAAGACGGAAAGGTAGAGAGGGCGATAGTGATGGGCGAAGCGTTGAGCACCTACTTCATAGACGAGGCCGACGGCGGCGGCTGCAACACGGCCGGCGGAAAACGGATAGTCGTCACTTTCAACAAAGGCAAAGCGCGGAGGCTCATGGTCTGGGGAGAAGCCAACGGCGGGGGGGCCAGGGGAGTCTATTTCCCGTGATATGACAATCTTCAAGAATGCGCCGAATGCAGCCGGAACTACTGTCCGAATCGCGCCCTCTCAGCCACGTCCTTTGAACTGATTGATAAATACCCGCGCCCCGTCGTCGCCAAGCGCATCGCTAAGCGCACGAAACCCGATAGCATTCACCTCCACCTGCGCCGCCGCTGTGACCGGTGCGGTTCCAGATACCCCCCGCACTTCTAAACACGCCGCTATGGGTGCGCCGGTTTTTCACGCCAACGGATTCTTCGACCTCTCACACGGAATACTCCGCCTCCTGTTCCTCAAGAACCCCCGGAACACCTCAATACCGGCGAACTTGGGAACGAAATAGGGGTTGACGACAGACATTTTGGGGCAACCATGCTTTTTTGTGGCATCCCTGTCAACCGTTATTCGGCTATATTATTTCCTCCAAAAGCAACTGTATCTGTTGTGGATTAGGCAGTTCTTTACGCAATTCCTTTGGCAACGTTGATGTTATACGATAATTTGCAACAGCAATCGGCTTCTTGCTGTTTTTCAAAGCATATTCCACGATGGTACGTTTTTTCTCTTTACAAAGAATAATCCCAATAGACGGGTTTTCATGCTTTTCTTTTACCAGTGTATCTAATGATGCTAAATAAAATTGCATTTTACCGACATATTCAGGAATAAACTTCCCTATCTTTAACTCAATTGCCACCATACATTTTAGACGGCGATGATACAAAAGCAAATCAATAAAATATTCTTCCCCATCAACCTCTATCCTGAATTGATTACCCATAAATGCAAACATTCCCCCCATTTCAATAAGAAACCTATTTATCTTTGCCAGCATGGCTTGTTCTAATTCGTGTTCACTATGCTCATTGGCCAATTCCAAAAAATCAAAAGTATATTCGTCCTTAACGGCAAGTTTAGCCTGTTGTTTTATCTTTGCAGGCAGAACGCGGTTAAAGTTGGTTTGATTTATCAGTGTTTTTTCATAACTCTGATTTTCGATTTGATGTATAAGCACATTTTTTGTCCAGCCAAATTTCTTGGCCATACGCAAATAAAATTCTCGCTGTAAATCTCCCTTACACTTTTCCATAATGACAATATTATGCGCCCAAGCAATTTCTTGCACCAATGGTGCAAGTTTTGGCTTACCCGCGTAATTCAGATAAAGTTTGCGCATACGCCAAAGATTATCCGCAGAATAACCGGCAGCGCCGGAAAACTCCGTCTGTAAATCCTTTGCCAGTGTTTCAACAATAGCCTTTCCCCACCCGTGTTTTTTCTGATTCTCCACTATCCTCTTGCCAATATCCAAATAAAGTAAAATCAATTCCTTATTAACAGTTTTTAATGCTTTATATTGCGCGACACGGATACGCTGTTTAATCTCTTGTACGAAAATATTGTAGCTATCCGCGACTAGTTTGTTTTTCATTGGTATCTCAACTTTCTATTTTTGAATTCGGTTTTACAGAACTCTCCCTCCCAATGTAATATAATATATGGGGTTTGTGAATGCAAGAAAAAATAAACATTTTTGGTTTTTGCTACCACCCGACACCTCACGCCAACGGATTCTTCGACCTCTCACACGGAATACTCCGCCCCCTGTTCTTCAATATCCCCCGAAATAGCTCAAGACCGGGGGACTTGGGGGCGAAGATTACTCTGTCAGCGTGAGGCGAAACGGTGGGAGGATAGTCTATGTACATTTGACTGTAATCATCCTCATTAACTTTAACCTTTTTGGATTGAAGATGATGAATTTGGACTATTCTGCATTCCTGCTCCTCTTTGAAGGCTACGTGCTTTACTAGTGTTCAGTAAAATACAAAAGTTACAAAAAGGTTGCGCGACGGCAAGAAAAATATTATATTTATAGTATGCCCCAAATAATATCAGTACAACTAAAAGGAAATGACTTGGAGCGTA
>JAITCM010000124.1 GCA_031283085.1 Chitinispirillales bacterium
CACGCGAGTACTCCTCCGCCCCCAGGGTAATCGACCTCGGCGACGACGTCCGTATCGGCGGCGACGGCGATTTGGCCTTTATGGCCGGCCCCTGTTCGCTTGAGAGCGAGGACCAGGTGTTGAAAATCGCGGCCTACGTGTCGCTGATGGGTATCAAAATCATGCGCGGCGGCGCCTACAAGCCGCGTACCTCCCCCTACAGCTTCCAGGGGCACGGTGTCGAGGGTTTGAAACTGCTGGCCGCGGCGAGGGAGAAGTTCGGGCTCAAAATCATCACGGAGGCCACGGGCCTGCATTACCACGTAGGCCAGGACGGGGTGCGGGAGAAGCGCAACGTGCTGGAGAATGTGATAGAGTACGCCGACATCATCCAAATAGGCGCCCGGAACATGAAGTCGTACGGCTTCCTGCAGGAGCTTGGGACGCTTACGAAGGGGAGCAGGCAGCCGATACTGCTGAAGCGCGGCGATTCGTCCAAATTGAAAGATTTCCTGTTGGCGGCGGAGTACATCGTGGCCAACGGGAATCCCAACGTAATACTGTGTTTACGAGGCATCAGAACCTTCGAGGACGAAAAATTTCAACGCTACACGCCGGACATAGGCGCGATAACGGTTCTAAAAAGAGAGTCGAATTTGCCGGTGATTTTTGACCCGTCTCATTCGGTCGGATACAGGGTAAACGTCCCCGGCGTAGCCTTAGCCGCGGTGGCCGCCGGCGCCGACGGGCTGCTGATAGAGACCCACAACGACCCGGCCAACGCGCTGTGCGACGGCGAGCAGAGCGTAACGGAGAGTCAATTAGCCGATATTAAGAGCAAGGCGGATGCCATCAGGCATTTGTTTTTGTAAAAACACTTATAGATTGCTTCGCTCCGTTCGCGATGACGGTCATTGCGGGGGAACGGCGCGAAGCGGCGACACAATCCAGATAATAAGGATTCGGCAATGTATAGACGACCCCGGACTCAATTGACGCTGATAATTTCGTTCGCAGCCGCCCTGTTGTCGTTATCGCCCCGGCAATCTCTCGCCGGTGTCACCGTGGTTGAAAGCACCCCGTCCCGCCTCGTGTTGGATTGGGTGCTTACGGGGTTTGATACAATACCGGGCCCTGTCGTTTCGTCGTCGGGCGGGATTGACAGGCAGATAGCGGTTTATTACGACGGCGGCGGCGTTCCGACCGGGGACAGCGGCGGGGTTTTGATTCACGCCTTCCCTGTCCATGTCGGCGTGCCGGCTCTCGGCGAGGTTCGCGTTTCCGTGGAGTCGCCGGAGTTTTCCGTCGTGCGGTTGGGCGGTCGGCTGCAGAGGCGTGTTTCGACGCCCGATTCGTCCGCGCCGCGATTTGTGTCGCGGTGGGTCAGCGAGCCGCGTTATGGGATGCTCAGGGGGTATCGGGCGGCCCACATTCTTTTGCGTCCGGTGTACGACATGGGGCGCGGGCGGATTCAATTGCTCAAGCGGGCGCGTATCGTCGTGGAGTTTCCCGCCTCCGTTCATACCGGTTCCGAGTGGTCGCCGCGCGGCGAGTATGAGCGTGTGACGTCGCGTATGCTTTTGAACTTTCGAGTCGCTCAGGGGTGGCATATTTCGCGTGAGCGCGGCGGGCTGCGCAAGGCGGCTGAGGCGGGCGACCCGTATCCGTTTGCTTTCGGCGCCACGCTGGCGCGGTTTAGGGTGGGCGACGGTAGCCGTAATTTAAACGAGGGGTTGACAAACGAGAATTCGCTGATAAAGATTCGCGGGTCGAAAATCCGCGAGATTTTCGGGCCGGGGGTTCGAATGGCCTCCGTGGCGCTTTACGCGTCGCATCGGGGGGATATGGACGTGTTTGTGCCGCCCTCGCCCGAAGATATTCCGTCCGGTGTTTACGAGGTGCCGCTTTTGCGCTGCGACCTGAATGGGAACGGCGGCGTTGATGACGGCGACTATGTCGTCGCGTATGTCTCCGGGGCGTCGGATTGGGTGTACGACGAGCGTGTGCGGCGATTCGGTTTCAGCATAAACCATTACGACGATTCGCGGACATACTGGCTTGCGGTGAAGGAGAGCGGCGCCGGTATGACTATGGAGCGTTTCGACCGGCCCGCCGAGGGCGCGGCGGAGCGAGATGTGTACGAGGCCAATCTCTACCTCCGCGCGCCGTTGCTGTTATCGAGCGTGGGCGGCGAACGCGGCAATCATGACGGTGGTACCGAGTGGGTGTGGAAGCGTTTCACGTTGAGCAGGACCGATACCACGATACGGCTGGATTTGCCTGGGATTGACGAGCGGATTCCCGGAGCCATAACCCTTCGCTACGGTTCGTCGTACACCGGAACGCTGAGCGCCGAACTTGGCGCGGTGAAGCTGTGTTCGAATTGCGGCGGCGCCGAGATGGCCGTTGACGACTGGCGTTCGAGGAATCTGTTTATCAAGTACGTCGGCGCGATGGAATCCAAGTCTTACTACGAATTGAGCGCCGTCCACGTGCGGTATTCGCGTCCGCTTGCGCTCGGCGGCGACGTCGGCAAGCTGGAAGTTTTTTCCTCAAATGACGCTTCGCCGGTGCGTTACAGGTTATCCAAGTCCGGCGGCGGTCTTGCGTACGTAGTGCGTGTTCCGGCGGACGGCCGCGGCGTAGAGCTTGTGGATACGGTAAGGTCGTCGTCGTATGCGTGGGGCGACGTCGGCGGAGAGGGCGTCAGGTACATGGCCATGCTTGACAGGGAGATAGTCGACTACAGCGATTCACTGTCGGTTTCGGGCGGCGGGTCGGAACGACAGGCGGCGCAGTATCAGATACGGGATTTGCGCAATGTCGGCAACGCGGCGGATTTTTTGATAATTACGCACGAGGAGTTTTTGAGCGCCGCGCTCAGGCTGGCCGCGCACAAGGCCGGAATGGGTTTCAAAGCTCCTGGGGTGGTGCTGCTTGGCGACATATTAGACCGTTTCAGCGGCGGTAATATGGACCCCGCCGCGATAAGAAATTTTTTGTACTACGTGTACGGCAATTGGACAGGCGGCCAGGGCGTCCTCTCGTATGTCACGTTTTTGGGCGCCGGTCACTACGACTACAAGAATGTATCCTCCCGTGCCGTCAACTTTATGCCGGTGCCCTATATAAGCGGCAGGCTGAACGAGGATTTTTACGTGTTCTTTGACCAGTTTCACCCGAATATGCAGCACGATTGCCGTTATTTCACAGGGCGGCTGCCGGCGAGGAGTTTGGCCGAGGCGGACGCCATGGTAGAAAAAATCAAAGAGATGGAGGACCCGCGTGTCGCGAATTTTGATTCGTGGCGCAGCCGGGTGCTGCTCAGCGCCGACGACGACCAGCAGGGCTTGACCTTAGACTCCACGCGTCCGTCCCACACCGCCTCATCCGAGTATGCCTCGCGCGCTATAGACGGCGGCCGGCCCGATGTAAGCCAGAAGAAAATTTACCTCTTTGAGTACGCGTGGGACGAGCGCTACTACAAGCCCGCCGCGACGAGGGCGCTTATAAACGAAATCAACAGCGGTGTCGCGCTCGTCAATTGGTTTGGGCACGGTTCCATAAACCAACTGGCCGACGAGGTGCTTTTGTCCCGGGAACATGTCCCGTCGCTTGATAACAGGAGGCGTTACCCGCTGTTTTCCATATTCTCCTGTTCGGTGGGCAAGTACGACCAGCCCGGCGACGAGAGTTTGGCCGCCGCGCTGGTCAAGCAGCCGCTTGGCGGCGGCATAGCGGTCATCTCCTCCGCCCGCGAGGTGTACGCGGTCAACAATGATAATCTGGCGTCTCAGTTCTTCTCCGAGCTGTTCAGCCCCGAATACGGCGCGGAGTTGTCGATTGGCGGCGCCCTCGTGATGGCGAAGACCAGCGCCCCGGAATACGACAACCGGTTCTACGTGCTTTTGGGTGACCCGTCAATAAAGATTATCGGGCGTGGAAGCGGCGTTGAGGAACTCAGAATTACCGATACCGCCGGTGTGACCATTGACACCCTCAAGGCGTTGCAACGAGTGACCGTAAAGGGAAAAGTTAACGGTGTGAGGGAGAGCGACAGCGCGTACGCGGCCATTACGCTCTTCAACCCGCCGCAGGATTCGGTGCGCCGGAAGGACGGCGGCAAGTACGATACGGTCACGGCCTACAGCCTGCCCGGAAGCCCGGTCTTCAGCGCGACAAAGGTGCGCGTAGGAAGAGACGGCGGGTTTGAACAGCCGGTACTGCTGCCCATGAACCTCGCCTTCGGGAAGCCGGGCGTGAAGCTCACCGCGTACGTGTGGAAAGAAAAAGAGGCGGTCGTGGGCGCCGGTTACCGCGACGGGCTGGTCTTTTACGGTTCCGAGAGCGCCAACTTGAGCGATAAGGAGGGCCCGAAAATCAGCGTCAGGCCGGTGTACAACTCGGCGGCGATGGATAATGCCGGACTCTTCGTGAAAAACCGCGTCACCGCCCAGCTGCCGGTTACGATGGAGATAAAAATTGAGGACGAGAGCGGCATAAACAAAATAGGCGGCGGCCCCGACGAGGGCATCACAATGGAGGTTAAAGGCGCCCTGTCAAAGCGCAGCATCAATCACCTGTTTGATTTCGACACCGGAAGCTTTACACAGGGTAAGGCGATAGTCTCTTTCGAGGAGAATATGCTTGGCAGCGGAACCTACGACCTGATAATCAGCGCCCAGGACCTGCTTGGAAACGTCTCAAGGTTAAGTTTGGTTTGGGAGGTATCCGACGGGTCAGATATAAAATTAGACCACGTAATGAACGTCCCCAATCCCGTGAAGATGGGGCAGGAGACGCGCTTCTACTACACCCACTCAAACGTCTCCGGCGACTTAGACGTCAACATAACAATAAGAGTATACTCGCTGGGCGGCAGACTGCTGGCGGTAATCCGCGGCCGCGACCTGATAAACGGGTATAAATGGGTACCCAGAGACAACAGGGGAAACCTGCTGACGCCGAACGTATATCTGTACCAGGTAACGGCCACGTCGCAGAATGTGGGGAAGACCGTCAAGAGCAAGATTAAGAAGCTGGCGGTGCTGCCGCCCAGGTAAAAGGTATTTTGATTTTCAGGGGGAATTTATGGCAAACGAGAGAATTACGGAAAACATCGTAAGGGAACACTTCAAAAACGACACGCTTTTCAAAAGCGTTAAACTTGAGGAACAAAAGTCGTACAATAAACGGGTGATTGATTTGCTGCAAAACGCCTCGAAAGGCGGAAAAGGCGCCGGCAAACCGGAATTTATCATATCATTCCCTTACGGAAATATCGATTATTTGGTTGTAATCGAATGTAAAGCCTCCACCGATAGCCACAGAAGCGGTAAACTTGATAATCCCGCGTATTATGCAGTTGACGGGGTATTGCGTTACGCGAGAGCTTTGTCGCGGGAATTTGATGTTGTGGCTGTTGCCGTGAGCGGGCAGACAGAACACGAATTGGAAGTCTCCCACTTTTTGTGGAAAAAAGGCGAGAAAACGTTTGACGAAAAACCCGATAAGAAGTTGCTGTCAATCGGTGATTACATAAAACTGTTTGATAACGCGCAATTCGCAGAAAAGCTCAAACACTCAAACATCGTATTGAAAGCAATAGAGTTAAACGAAGAGTATAACAATTATTCCGTGCCCGAACAGGACAGAAATACGATGGTGAGCATCATTTTGCTGTCTTTGCTGCATAAACCGTTCAGAGAGAGTTATTTAAGCGAAACGAGCGTAAAGAGTTTGGGCGACTCGATGATTAAGTCCGTTGAAAACGCGCTTGCGTTGAGTGAGGTAAGGTATAGAGACGCCATGATTAATGAATTTAAAAAAATATTTCTGCAGCCGATTTTTATTCAGGAAAAGATAAAGAACAAGAGAGAGAAAGAGCCTGAAAACTCGCTCGAAGCGCTGAAAGAGATGGTAATTTACCTGCACAAAAACGTTTATCCCCTTATTAATATGGAGGATACCGGTTTTGACGTGCTCGGTCAGTTTTATACGGAGTTTATAAGGTATTCGGCGAGCCAGCAGAAACAGGGCCTGGTTTTAACGCCATTTCATATCACGGATTTATTTTGCGATTTGGCGCAGCTGAATGTTAATGACGTTATTTATGACCCGTGCTGCGGCACCGCCGGATTTTTGGTTTCCGGGATGAAGCGCCTTCTTGCGTTGGCCGGGAATGACGATAACCGCAAACGGCGTATACGAAAAGAACAGTTAATTGGCGTTGAAATGCGCCCTACGATGTATGCCTACGCCTGTTCCAATATGCTGTTGAAGGGCGACGGAAAGTCAAATATCTATTGCGGGGACTGTTTTCAAACCGTGAGCGAGATAGAAAAGCATAAGCCGACGGTCGCTTTTTTAAATCCGCCGTATGACGTCGGAAACGCCCGGCAAATGGAATTTATCGAGCACGCGCTGGATACGGTGGCCCCTCAAAACGGGCGGGTTGCCGCCATTGTGCAAATGAGCTGCGGCATCAAAAACGACAGGGAATTGATTGCCGTAAAAAAACGGCTTCTGCGAAAGTACCACTTAAAAGCCGTCCTGTCCATGCCCGATGATTTATTTTATCCTGTCGGCGTGGTTACAAGCGTTATGCTTTTTGAGGCGAGCAGGCCGAATATCGGGCTGAAAACGTGGTTTGGCTATTTCAAAACAGACGGATTTGAAAAGCGTAAAAATCAGGGGCGGGTTGACGCCCGCGATAAATTCAGGGCGATAAAGGAAAAATGGCTCAGCGCGTATAAAAACTCGGAGGAAATCGCCGGATTATCAGTTAAACGGGAGGTAAACGCCGAGGATGAGTGGTGCGCGGAGGCGTATATGGAAACGGACTATTCAACGCTTAATCAGGCGGATTTCGAAAAGAAGCTGAAAGATTACATCGCGTTTAAGTTTCTGGCGGGAGATAAGCTATGAAAAAATTGAATGAAATCTTTGATATAAAAAACTCTAAATCGCTTGAACTGATGAATTGTGAGGAGAGCGTAAGCGGTATCTGTTTTATTTCAAGAACATCCGGCAATAACGGCGTTATTGCCCGTGTTAAAGAACTGGAA
>JAITCM010000013.1 GCA_031283085.1 Chitinispirillales bacterium
TGTTTTTTAGAATCAAATGTGTCAAATGCCAAGACAGTCCGCATAGAATGGTATATGCAATAATAGGAGCGGTTAGCGGCGGTTTTGAAATCGTTGGCGGCAATATTTACCTCTGCGGCCTGCAGGCACTTTGAGGCTTGTTCAAAGCGGGCAATCGCCAAATCTTTTTGTGTTATATCATCGGGTTGCATACAATTCTATTCCGTATTTTTGCACATTTATGTAAAATGGCAGAACGTTCAAGTACTTGTAAAAACAATCGCTGCACACAATACACAACGAGGTAACCACATCATACTGAAAATCATGGTCGCCGGCCAAATCATGGATCCGGTCTCGTGTTTTATCTGCATCCTCAGGCACAATATCGGCAAGCACCATAATATCAATATCCGATTCATCGTCGTAGTTCCCTCTGGCGTATGAGCCGAAGAGGATAACCTTTTCCAGCTTATCGCCCAAGGCTTCTTTGGCGGCCGTACATACTTTTTCCGTAATCTGATTCAACGTATCTTTACCGCACATAAAAACCTCCTTCAATGGATTTACAACATTACTCGTAATTGCTTGCTTCTACGTCATCCCATCTTCACCGACTTCATCTCCTTGCTCGACAGCCTGATTCCGCCGGCCTTGGCGCTTTTTACTAAAAAGTTCTTCACCTTGAAGTTCTCTTCCAAGACCTTAAGCCGCGGCTTGGGCTTGTACTCTATTGTTACCACGGCGTCGGGGTCAGTGGTTAATTTTAACAAGGTGCAGTTTTCCGGGACGATGATGTAGCCTTTATTCAGAATAAACTGCTCTACCTTGAAACGCTTGATGTACGGGCATTTTGTCTCCTCATCCCGATATATCGCGGTAAAGACTAAGTCCTTGTCCACAAACGCGCAGTGCAGCATACCCTTGTCAACGAACAGCTTCTCCGGGACGCCGATTACAGAATACGCGCCGGTCTTCCTTATCACCAAAACCCTGTCGTAGGGGGACACGTCAAACAATAAATTTCCGTTGACCTCGTACCCCAAGTAGCCGGTGTCTTTGTCGTAGCGCAATTTCAGGTTGCGCTGCGCTGCCTCGCGGACGTCCACCTTTTTGAACGAGACCAACTCCGTCTTTCGCGGGTACTGCGGTCTGTACTTCTCTATGATATTGCCTAAGAAGCCTACGGTATAATCAACAATCGCGCCGAGGTGCCGCTTGATTTCTTTCAGGCGGTCTTGAATGTCCTTCATCTCCTGCTTCGCCCGATTGATGTCGTAGAGGGAGATGCGCCGGATGGGAATTTTTAGCAGGGTGTCAACGTCCTCTTTCGTAACCTCGCGCTTGATTTCCCGCTGGAACGGCGCCAAGCCGTCAAAAACGGCTTTCACTACCGTCTCCGCGGTTTTCATCGTCTCGATTTTCTTATAGACGCGGTTTTCTATGAAGAGCTGTTCCAGCGTCTTTGCGTGGAGTTTATCTTTTAACTTGCGTTCCTCTAATTTTAATTCCGCTGTCAGTATCTCTACCAACCTGTCTGAATTCCGCTTGATGACTTCGGTAACGGACATCACCACCGGTTTTTCGTCACTTATTACCATCATGTTGACGGAGACGGATGACTCGCAGTCCGTAAAAGCGTAGAGGGCGTCAACCGTGTCTTGCGTGTGGATTCCCCGCGCCAGCCTTACCTCTATTTCCACCTTATCCGCCGTGTAGTCGCTGATTCCGGCGATTTTCAGTTTGCCCTTGCGGGCGGCGTTCTCCACGGAAGCCATTATGGACTCGGTGGTGGAGCCAAACGGCAATTCCCGTATGACAATACGCTTTGGGTCGCTTGTATCAAGTTTCGCGCGCAGCAGCACCTTGCCGTTGCCGTCGCTGTACTCGGAGACGTCCGCCAAGCCGCCGGTGGGGAAATCGGGGAAGACTAAGTGTTGGTCGCCGCGCAGGTAGGCTATTTGCGCCTCTAATAATTCTATCAGATTGTGGGGAAGTATTTTTGTGGACATTCCCACCGCGATTCCCTCCGCGCCCAGCGCCAAAAGGACGGGCAGCTTAGCCGGCAGCGTGACCGGTTCGCGGTTGCGCCCGTCGTATGAGTCAACGTATTCGGTGATTTCGGAGTTGAACAGCGCCTCCGCGGCAAGCGGCGACAGGCGGCACTCTATGTAGCGGACCGCGGAGGCCGGGTCGCCGGTGAAGATGTTGCCGAAATTCCCCTGTTTGTCAATGAACAGGTCTTTGTTTGCCAGCGTTACAAGCGCGTCGCCGATGGAGGCGTCGCCGTGCGGGTGATACTTCATGCACTGCCCCACAATATTGGCCACCTTGTGGAACTTGCCGTCGTCCACCTCGTGGAGGGTGTGCAGTATGCGCCGCTGCACGGGCTTGAGCCCGTCGTCAACATACGGGATAGCCCTGTCCTTTATGACGTAGGAGGCGTACTCCAAGAAGTTTGTGTTGTACAGCGTTTTTACGAATGCCATTGCCGAGCCTTATAATGTTATTTTTGAAATTGATTTTTCATTATACCGCCATAAAATAATACAGGCGCCGCTAAAAGTCAAATTCTTTTTTACTGTTCCGCCGTGGCCGCGCCGGCATTCGGGTTATCGGTCTATTGGCCGATATGCCTAATTCACACTTACACGGCCGGCCATTCTGAGTAGTTAGCAATATCTCCCAATTTCACCCTATTCATTTTCCCTTCCCCTTTTTCCGTATTTTTGCACCCAGTTAGGAGTGCATCGCTCGGTAGAACGTATGTCCCCCACAGAATTTATTCGCACCCCGTTAGGGGTGCGTCCTTCTTTTCAATCACGTCATATAAAACATATCGATTATCGTATTTGACGTCAAAATCATCCAAAATTTTTCTATATTCCTCTGTCAAAGATCTGCTCGCGTGGTGTATTTCCTGATTTTCAATATATTTTATTACATTGGGTATTTGCGATTTGTTGTACGAAAACGCCCCGTAGCCCTCTTGCCACTGAAACCTGCCTACTACCAACCGGTTTTGATTAATCCACTCGGCGGAATCACGCTTAACCGTCAACATAAGGGACGACAGCGATTGCGCCGGATGAAAGCCGAATAATATATGTATATGGTCTTTTGTACCGCCGATAGATAAAACCTTGTGTTTGCGGTTTTGCATGATGGAAATTATGTATTTATACAGCCGCTCACGCCAATTTTCATCAATAAGGGATTCCCTGTTTTGAACGGCGAATACCGCGTGAATATAAATTTGCGTATATGTATTTGACATTTTCCGCCGAGGATGCACCCCACCGGCGGCTTTGCCGCCGCGCCCGGGGTGCGGGTTAATTGTTAGGGACGCATTTTCTACCGAGCGGCGCACCCCTATGGGGTGCGTCCTAAAAGCGATACGCTAACATCAAAACCAAAAAACGCATTAATAAAAAAAAGGCGTTTCCATCCATCGTTCCTTAAGACCCATATTTTTGGGCATCTTTGTTTTCAATCCTCTATGCGGTAGCCGACGGAGATTATCGCGTCGAGGCTGTAAAATTGAGTATTATAGTTTTTACCGTCCGCGGCAGTTAGTAAGATTTTCTTACATACTGAAACCTCCTGTAATTCGGCGCTTTCAAAGACACTCTTTAAGTGCATTGTGATATTTTCACGCGATGTGCCAAACAGCGCGGCCATAGCCTTTTGCGTCAGCCAAACGGTTTCATCCTTTAGCGCCACATCTATCGTTACGTTTTCCTGCGGCGTGGCGTATAGCAGGAATTTAAGCTCTTTTTCCATATAATATTACCCCTTTGCGCCGTTATGGTTACCCACAAAAATAATATCCCGGCGCCCCCGGCGTCGAATTTTTATGTTTTTTGTTTTCCCTTTTGAACTCTTGGGGTGTGATTTCGGGGGGATTATATTTTTATAATGCATTGATATATAACGAGTTACGCCAAATATGGAGGGCGCGTGTGTTTGGGGTGTCCGCGCCGTAACCCCAAAAACCGCAACTGTTTTTTAAAAAATTTGCCTGATGACTGTGTTTTTTATTATATTGCAGTTTGATGATGTACGGTATAACGTTTAAACGTGAAAAAGACAAATATTATGGCAAATACGGACATCAAAATAACCAATTATATATCAGGCGTTGAAATAAACGCGACCCCCGAAGAAATCGAGGCGGTTCAAGTCTTTGTCGGGCAACGGGTGGAAGATATAGGTCAGTTTAAGCGTTCCGATTTAAAGCCGACGCACAACCTGAAATCTACGTTTAAGTCTATCCGTAACTATTTGGCCGCCAACAATGTGGGCGCTGCCCGCGACGAGGTTTTGGCGCAGCGGCTTATCAATATAATTTTCTGTAAAACATACGACGAAAAATATACCGCCCCCGACGCGATTGTACGGTTTCGTGCCGGCATCGGCGAAAGCCCGCGTGATATTGAAGAACGTATTTTGGGGTTATTCGATGAGTTAAAAACAAAATACCCGGACATTATTGAAAAAGAAGACAAAATAACGTTGGACACAAACTCCATAGTGTTTATTGTCGGCGAACTGCAAAATTATTCGCTAATGAACTGCGAAAGGGACGTGGTTGCAGATGCGTTTGAAACGTTTATCGACCACGCGTTAAAAGGCGGGCAGGGGCAGTTCTTTACGCCGAGAAATGTGGTAAAACTGATTGTTGATATTTTGCAACCGGGCGAAAACGATAGAATCATAGACCCGGCTTGCGGCAGCGGCGGGTTCTTGATTGAAACATTGAAATCGGTTTGGTCTAAAATGGATGAGAAATACCGAAAATTAGGCTGGAAATACCACGAAATTGAAAAAGAAAAAATCGGCGTCGCCACAAAAAATTTCCGGGGCATAGACAAAGATAATTTTTTGAGCAAAGTTGCTAAAGCATATATGAATTTAATCGGCGACGGCACGACGGGGATTTTTTGCGAAGACAGTTTGGAAGAGCCTAAAAAATGGAAATCCGAGACAAACGTAAAAATTCAGCTGGAAAGTTTTGATATTGTGCTGACAAACCCGCCTTTCGGCAAGGAGATAAAAGTTGTCGGCAAAGAAAAGTTGCGGCAGTTTGATTTGGCGCATGAATGGGAAAAAACAAACGGTGTTTTTGTTAAAACCGATAAAATGAAAGAGGATGTCCAGCCTCAAATTTTGTTTATTGAGCGCTGTTTTCAGCTGTTGAAAACCGGCGGAAAATTAGGGATTATCTTGCCGGAAACGTTTTTTCACGCGCCGAAACTGTATTATATTCTTGATTTTTTCAAAAAACACAACGTAATGTGGGTTATTGATTTGCCGCACAACACATTCCGCCCGCTTTGCAACGCCAAGTGTTGTGTTTTAGTCATTCAAAAAGGAGTGCCGCAGCAAGAAAAAATCAATATGGGAGTGGCCGTCGAAATGGGGCACGACCACAACGGCAAACCGATGTATCGTTGGGATTACAAAACGCAAACAGTCAATAAAAACGAACTTTGGGACGATATCGATTCGATTATAGGCGAAATAGAAGACAGCGGCGCAAAAAAGCAACATACGTTCGATGTAAACAGTTCCACGGCGTTTAATCAAAAAATTTTAGTCCCCCGCTATTTTTGGAACAGCAGGGAAAAAGAGATTGAACGAATCGCCAAAGAACAAAACTGTTCATTAGTTACCGTTTCCGACTTGATTAAAAACAAAATCATTACCCATTTTGACGGGCACGGCTCGCCGGCCGCCGACAATAAAGGCATGGGCGATGTTCCATACATCCGGGTAAAAGACATTGTAAATTGGGATGTCTATAAGGACCCAACGGCTTTAATCCCGTACCGCGTTTTTGAGGAAATGCGCAAAGGCAGCAAAAGGTTACTCGAAAAAGATTTGTTGTTTGTGCGGCGCGGAAGTTACAGAATCGGCAGCGTGGCGCTGGTTTCGCCGTATGACACCGAAGTTTTGCTCACAAGAGAAATTCTGGTAATGCGCGTTTTAAAAGAAATAAACGACTACGGAATAACTCCTTACTATTTGATTTACCTGTTTTCTCATTATTTGGTGCAAATGCAGATGTACAATAAAATCTTAATGGAAACCACGCTACCTAACATTGGCGGCCGTTGGGCGGAATTGCGTTTACCGATTCATAACGACAAAGCGATGCGGGAGCGGATAGGCGAGAAAATAAAATCTGTTTTCGACAAAAAATGGGACGCCCAAAAAACGATACTTGAAATCAAACGAGAATTAGGAAATTTAACCACGTAAGCGCAGACTCGGTTGATACCGGCTAACGCGAGATTCGCCGTGTCGCTATCGGTAATACTGTGATTAAGGAATCGGCTAAATCAAATTTTCCATGATAAAATCGCGCCGCTCCGGGGTGTTCTTCCCCATGTAGAACTCCAGCGTTCCGGCGATGTCTTTCGCCGACTTTACGTTGACCTCCACGAGGCGGATGTCTTCGCCTATGAACTGGCCGAACTCATTTGGCGATATTTCGCCCAGACCCTTGAAGCGCGTTACCTCGGAGTCGCGGATTTTTGCCACGGCGGCGTCACGCTCTTTTTCGCTGTAACAGTAGCGAGTCTCTTTTTTGTTGCGGACGCGGAAAAGCGGCGTTTCCAGGATATAGACATGGCCGGCTTGAACGAGTTCCTCAAAGTATGTCAGGAAGAATGTCAATAACAAGTTTCTGATGTGGAAACCGTCTACGTCGGCGTCTGTGGCTAAAACTATTCTATTGTAACGCAGTTTTTCCGTGTCCTCCTCAATGCCCAGCGCCATCATCATGTCATACAGCTCTTCGTTTTGGTAAATTGCCGCCCGCGTTTTGCCGAAGACGTTTTGCGGCTTGCCCCTCATGGTGAAGATTGCCTGTGTGTACACGTCGCGCGCGGAGATGATCGAGCCGCCGGCGGACTGGCCTTCCGTCAGGAAGATGGTGGACTTGCCGCCGTCGTTCTCTCCGGCGTGGTACTTGCAGTCTTTCAGGTTGGGGATTTTGATTTCTACGCGCTTCGCGGCTTCTTTGGCCTCTTTTTTGACCTTGTTTAACTCGGTGCGCAGTTTCTCATTTTGGACTATTTTGTTTTCGAGGCTCCGCGCCGCGTCCGCGTTCTTGTGCAGGAAATCGACTACGCCCGACTTGACCTCCGAGACGAGCCAGCCGCGTATCTCCGTGTTTCCCAGCTTGTTCTTTGTCTGCGATTCGAAGACGGGGCTTTTTAACTTGATGGCGACCGCGCCGGCGATGCCGTCGCGCACGTCCACGCCGGAGTAGTTTTTTTTGTAGAATTCGTTGACTCCTTTGAGAATGCCCTCCCGAAAGGCGCTGAGATGCGTTCCGCCGTCGGAGGTGAACTGACCGTTCACAAACGAGCGGTAGGCCTCCCCATAGGCCTGCGTGTGCGTGAAGGCGAACTCCAACTGCTTGCCGCGGCAGTAGGCGATACTGTAGACCGCCGACTCCCCGACGTCGTTTTGCAACAGGTCCAAAAGCCCGTTCTTGGACTCAAACTTCTGTTTCCCCAAAAAAAGTTTAAGCCCTGAATTCAGATAGGCGTAATTCCACAAGCGCTGCTCAATGTACTCAAAGTTGAACTTGTACTCTCCGAAAATCTCCGCGTCCGGCACGAATTCGACGAATGTGCCGTCCGGTTCTTCCGTCTTAGACACGCCGCCCTTTTTGGAGATGAGCTTACCGCGCTCAAACTTTGCCTGAAAATACTCCCCGTCACGGTAGGAGACGACGCGGAAACTGCTTGACAGCGCGTTGACCGCCTTTGTGCCGACGCCGTTTAGCCCAACGCTGAATTGGAAGACATCGTCGTTATACTTCGCGCCGGTGTTGATGGTCGAAACGCAGTCGATTACCTTGCCCAGCGGAATCCCGCGCCCGAAGTCGCGCACGGAGGCGACGCCGTTTTCCGCGTTCACCTCAATCTTCTTCCCGAACCCCATGATAAACTCGTCGACGGCGTTGTCTATCACCTCTTTGAGGAGGACGTAGATGCCGTCGTCCGGATTTGAGCCGTCGCCGAGCCGCCCGATGTACATACCGCTGCGCAGACGGATGTGCTCCAGAGAGCTTAGGGTCTTGATTTTACTTTCGTCGTATTGGTGCGCGGTTGCGCTTTTGTTTGTGTTCATGTGTAAAAATGTCCGGGAAAAAATAAAAGTTCTTGATGCTAATGACAGCGTATCATCAATCCATAACTATATAATCACTAATACCAACATATCCCACAATTAAATATGAAGCCAATTCAGAATATTATCAACAATACAATATCTAATTGACATTTCAATACTTAATCTTCGGGTTCCCCTCGCTCTCCCCGTCCCAAGTTCTGATAAGCTTTCCTATGCGATTCCATCTGATGTTTGCCGGAAACTTCCAGGCCGGACCGGTGTTGTCGTAGGAGAAGTATAATATTAACGCTTTGGCTTTCACGAAATTGTGATTCAGATATCCCCAGTACCGCGAGTCGAGCGAGTTGTCGCGGTTGTCGCCCGCCATGAAGTAATTGTCGTTACGCACCGTGTAACGTTCTATACGTTCATTGCCCATGAACAGCTTTTTACGTATCTCCACGCTCTTGTCGGACGAAAAATTTCGGCGGACTATGTCCAAGACATAATCAAGCATCGTCCAGTCGTCGATGCGGTTGAAGTCGAAGGCCTCCGTGCGCCGCGTCATCTCATTTTTGTATATGAATTTGCCGTCCTGCAAGTCGTCCAGCGAGAGCCTCGCGCCGTTGAAGTTAAGGGGGGTGCCGTTCGAAAGCTCACCGTCGACATACAGGTCAAAGTGCATATACACCTTCTTCGTCGGGTTCTCCTGATGCACCAGCGTTTTGGAGAACAGGAACTCCCGAATCGGCATAGTGTCGGGGCATAGCACATCGCCCCTGGCCGGTATGCGAAGCGGGGCGAAGTTGAGGATGCGCGGGTCGGCCCTGTTGCCCCCGGTGTACTTGCCGTGCGGCGGCAGGATGAGCTCGACGCCGTTGACAACGAGCTTTTTGTGACCCTTGAACTGAACGACATCGCCCGGCCCCGCCACCATACGCTTGATATAGTCCTTTGCGTCCGCCCCCGGATACTTGAAGATTACAACATCGCCAGGCTTCGGCTTGGCGATAGCCGGCAGCCGCCGCGTGACCCCAAGCTCCCGCGAGTAAGGAAGCAACGGCGCCCCGTAGATGAACTTCAGCCCCAGTAGAAAATCGCCCACCAAAAGACTGTCCTCCATAGACCCCGTGGGTATCTGGAAAGCCTGTATCACGTAGACAATGGCGATGAGCGCCATGACAAGCGCCGACCCCATCTCCCGAAAAAAGCGCAGGAGACCGGTCTTCTCGGCCGGCTTTGCCCCCCCCTGCGCGGCGGAATCCTCCGACCGTACGGGCTGTTTAGTCTGTTGCTCCGACAAATCAATCCCTCCGTAAAATCAACGCCGAATACCAAAAAACACCGCTACAAACACACCCGCCGAGCCGCTCGGTAAACAAGGCGGAACGTATAAATATAATTCGGGGCGGGGGCGCCGTGAAAAAAAATTGATGCGGTCTGTTTTTTTAAACGGATTTTCGGTTCATGTTAAGGTGATTTCCCAGCGTTAATGTTTAGTTGTTTTTACCGTTTTTTACTTTTGTTTTAAATATAAATTACGCCGCTTGAAATTAAAAATCAAATGCTGTTAATATCAAACCAGTCTTTTATGACCCAAAGCCTGTCCCCCGTCTTCCTGTCTGTCTCGCGTTCAAGCAAGAAGATTTGGGACTGCCCCTCTTTTTGCGTACAGTAGAGCGTGTCTCTGAAGCCTATGCACAATTCCCCCGCCGTTGTTCTCACCTCTACGTGCGTGGTGTCGTTGTTCTCGTCTATTCGGTAGCGGAAGTTGTGTTCGTTCACTATGGGGTACTCGGTGAACACTATCGCGTCGGCCATGCTGAACAGGCGCCGATGTTTGGCTAATTCGCTCTCGTGGCCCCAGTAATAGTAGTTGCCCGGCGCTACGTACGCGTACTGCCCCTCCTCAATCCGCGCTATGATGGCGTCGGTGCTGTGCGTCGCGGCGTAGGCGTCGGAGTAGTCGGGCGAGATGAAGAACCTGTACGTCCCGTTTTTGGGCAGCAGTTCCGTGAAGAGGTCTATCCGCTTGTCCTCGTAGGCGCGGAAGAGGTGCTCGATGGCGCCCATGGGCGTGGAGCGGGGGTTTGGCCCGTCTTCGGGGAAACCGGTCGGCGGCAACAGCAGGGTGTCGCAGGAGAGTATCAGCGTTAACAGCGCCGCCGCCGCGAATGCCCTGGCGGCAGTCAGCTCGCCGTTGTTGGGACACGTTGGCCTGCGGGTCAGCGCCGCCCCCGCCGGACGTTTATGGTTCGAAGAACGGTATGTATCCGCCATCCGGCACATCCTTCCAGTAACTTATCATCCAGTCCGGTTCCCTGACGATATGGAAATCGGCAATCCCGGTGCATATAACCTTTCCGCCGAAGTATACGGCGTAGGGCATATTCTCGGCTATCTGCAAATTTCCCTCAAAGCGCTTATTGGCCTTTTCGGGCTGCCACTCCACCAGCGACGTCTGTGTGCGCAGGCGGTTCAACATATTTATAAGCTCGCCCTTGCCCGTTATCTTTTGGAAGTGCGCGTACTCAAAAACCACGCCGTTCACAAAGTAATCGCTGTAATCCATGTCGACCGACGACTCGCTCACGATGCGCAGAATGTCACTGATGTTGAGCGGGTCCTCGGTCTTCACGCCGACAAGCGGCGGTTCCGGGTTCTTCAAGTCAAATATCGAGCAACCGCATACCGTTAACAGGCATAATATGGCGAATATGGCGTTGATTCGTAATGTGTTCATCAAAAGCCCCCCGCCGCTTGCAGTCTGAAGTCCCAGTACCCAAGCGCGTCGTCGCCCGCCACGAATGTCCGGCTCAGGTGCGCGTCAAGTTCCACGCGCTCGCGTATTGAGACCGCCGCTCGGAGATACGGTTTGACCGAGTACCCGTTCTCATTCGCTAAAATATAATTTCCGGCGCTGTAGTTTCGGTCGCGCGCGCCCGTAAAAGCGTTTCCTGCCGTTATGACCGTCTCCCAAGGCCTGAAATTTACCGCCAGGTCTACGGTATAGTAGACGGATTTACTCGTTATCGCGTAGTAATCGACCCGCGCTTCGGGATTAACCGCCATAATCTCTTCCATGTATTCGCGTCCGTACCAGAAACCGTAATCGGAGAACTTGATGTTCCATATACAACTTAGGCCCACAAGCGGCGATGTTTGCCACGTTGTAGACAAAGACGAGTTGACGGCACGTGAATAGCGCGGGCGTTGCAGCGCCTGCCGGTGAAAGACCGGAAAGTGAAAATTGCCCCTCTTTGCCTCCGCCGAGACCGCCTCCGTTATCAAAAGCGCGTTATGCGGCGACCACTCCACGGTAAGCCCGACTTTCTGCGCGTTGTCGGTACGGTTGCCGCTACTCTTCTCCTGCCTCAAAAAAACCAGGTCATAGCCGGTAATTTCCCCGTAAACCTCCGCTTTCAGCGTACTGTCATTTTTGTATTCGAGCGCCAACCGGTGTTGTGTGGCGCGGCGGTCGCTGTCGTCCTTATTTGTTACGGTATCCCTGCCCTTTATATAGTAATTCGGGTACTCCGTGAGAAAGCGAGACAGGCCGAAGTCGTACTTCAGCCGCATAGACCGCGGCAGGCGTACGGCGATACTGTGCGCGGTGCGCGGGTCAAACGCCAAGTAGTCCCAGAGGTTGACCTCTAAGCTGTCGATGTTCTCCGCCGTTGATTGCGGGGGCATATCTTTGCCGAAGAGTTTGTCGTGCCCGCGCCACTCGAAACTGAGCAGGCCGCTGTAGTAGAGTCCGGCGGCGGAGTCGGTGGACACCGCCCCCGACAGCGTTTGGCGTAACGTCCTTTCATCTCGCTTGCGGGTATCGTTCAAAAACTCAAGTGTGTTCTCCGAAACGCTATAGTAGAAAGACGGAAAGAACATATTTCTCCGCGCCGCCTTGTAACCGGCGACGGTGGTCAGGTTACGCTCCACGCGCCAGGGCGTCTCGGTGAACTGCGCCGCCCGGCTGTCGGCGCTGCCCTCCAGATACCCCTCTCTGCCGTTGAAGAATGTGGCCGCGCCGTACACGAACATACTGTCGCGGTCACCAACCTGCACGGCGCCCAGCATATTGCTTGAGAGCGACGTCATGCTGGAGTTCTCGATTTGCCTGCCGATGCCGTCAGCGTAGAAATAAACCGGGGCAAAGGGCAGAGGCTCCTCCTCCGACCCGATATTAAAAGCGCCGTACGCCCCTACGCTGCTCCGCTGCTCGCCGACTCTGAGTACTCCGGCGAGCGAGTCCACGCGGCGGCCCGATATGCCGGCCCGCAGGACGGCGCCTACCCCGTAAGGTTTGAGCACGGCGGTCGGCCCAAGGTCGACGGTCGTGAGCGCGTTGTTCCCGGCGCGGTCATTTGAATACTGTACGATGGGCGACCAATCGAGGCCGGGGGTAACCCAGGCGTAGCGCGGGTTTGCAAGACCGCGGGAGAGCGCCCCGGAGGCGTTGAGATAGTGCCGGGTATTCGACAATTTGTCACGCCGCAACTCGTACCACACACTCTGTTCTAAGGAAGCCGGTCCGAACATTTGGGCGTAGAAGACCTTGTTTATGCCCGTATAGGACTTGTCGAAGAGCGTCTGGTCAACGGAAATGTTGACAGTATGGGAAGAATCTGTCATATCTTTGACGATATCGCCGCTGTCGGCATCTTCAACATTTCCGCGCGGGAATGCCAGCTCATCGGGAAAGTGCCGAACCCCGCCCGCATTCGGAGTTGTCGGGACAAGAATCGTCAGCGCGGACAGTAACGCCAAAATCCTAACTTGATTCATCGCGCACCCGCCCGTACAGTCTCAGCCACTCGCCGACACCCAAATCCTCAGGCCGCGCCGCCGCGTCTATCCCCATATCCGACAGCGCGCCGCGGTAATAATCCTTATCGCGCCCGCGTCGTAATGACAGCACCTTAGCAAGCTGTTTTCGCCGCATGGAAAAACCGCTGTCCACAAAGGCAAAAAAATCCTCCCACCGTTCACGGCAAAGTTTTTCCTCTATATCGACATCAATTATAATTTGAAATACCGACGAGTCAACATTCGGACGCGGAAAAAAAGCTCCGGGCGGCACGTGAAAGAGCAATTTTGCCTCGCCGAAAAACTGACAGAATATGGACAGAAACCCGTTTTGCCTGCCGCACGGCCCGCTAACAATTCTCGCGGCGACCTCCCGCTGTACCATAAACGTACAGGAAGCCACCCGCGGCGCCTCCATCAGCGCCTTCTTTATGATAAGCGCCCCTATATTATACGGCAAATTACCAACCAGGTGCAGCGGAAATCCGACCATAGAAAAATCAAAGCCCGTCACATCGTCATTGTGTATGCGGTAGCTGCCGTCGCCCAGCTTATTCTTTAACGCGTCAATAGAATCGGCGTCAATCTCCACTAAGTGCATAAACGGAAAACGCTCCAGCAAATATACGCTGAGCGCGCCCCGCCCCGGCCCAACCTCAAGCACATACTCGCCGCCAATCGCCGGCACCGCGTCGGCTATCCTCCTCGCAAAGGCGGGAGCGGTGAGAAAGTGTTGGCCAAGATGTTTTTTAGGACCCATAGCTTTAAAACCTAAATCCCCCGTCAAGTGAAAAACTAACCCGCCCCCTCTCCTCCGCAACGTCAACGTCTATCCCCGCGTTTATCCCGAAAAGCCCAAACGTATCATAGCGGCCATAAACTCCCGGCTTCACGTAATGCGTCGTCCCCGGCCCCAAAAACTTTTTTATACCGACATCCGGCGGCCTGCTCCCGTTACCCTCAAACTGAAAAATATCCGTTATTTTACCCCCGCGCGCCGACGGATTGTTCGATAACGTCGCCGTCCTCACACCAAGCGTCACCTTCTCCGTAACGCCGATGTCGCAGTTGACAACAGCCGAGAGCGAGTTCGGCCCGGCCTCCGAGCCGAGACAGGTATTGAAGTGGTCGTACCTGTGGCTCCCGCCGTAGAAGTGCGTGTAGACCCACGGCTCAACCCGGCTTACCTCCAGCCCTGCGCTTACGTCCCTGTTTTTCCAATTTGTAAAGTATTGCGCCCCTACGGTGAGCGCCCACTTGTTCCCCCAGTCGTCGCTCATTATCTTCCACGGTGCGAGCATATCGTCCAAAAAGAACTCGACGTACAAACGGAAATCCCGCGGCCAGTTGACCGCAGCGTCGAGAGCGAGCGCCGCGTTGTTTTTGTCGCCCACATAGTGCTCCACAAAAACCATCGGCACAAAGGGGACAAAGAAAGCGCCCTCCCAACCCTGCTTCTGCCCGATATACTCCTTGCGCGTCGTGTTGACCGAATCGCCGTCCTGCTGGTTCGTCGTGCTGCCGCCGGTCATCACCTCGCTTACCCCCCACCGCACCCGCCCGCCCCACAAACTCCCCACGAGCCCGTTGGAGTAGATATACTTGGGCTTGTCTTTCTGGGAACGCAGTATGCCTACGGTGTGGTGGTACTCCACGTATGTCATATCAAAGATTCCCCGCGCGTAAGTGACGGGCGGCGCGTTGCCGGATAGCGTGACGGGAAAATAGGCCGCGGGGCCCAGGCGCAAATAGTCTATTCCCCCTTGCAAACTCAGCCGCCCGGCGTCAAAACCGACGCCGCAGCGCGGCAGGTCGGAGGAGCGGGCGTTGCCGCCGTGCGCCTTATCATAGCGCCCGTAAAGCTCGTACGGCACACCGTCATACGGCTGATAGGAGGTCGGCATAAAGAGGGAGTCGTACGCGTACTCCGTCCACACGTCCAAAGAGGAGTAGAACGACACCCGCCCGATATGGCCGCGCAGCTGCGGGCCGATGATTCCGCGCCCGCCGGCGCGTGGGTCGATACCGCCGCCGGATTTACCCCAGGCGTCGGCGTTCAAGTCTAAGTTAATTATCAGGCCGTATTGATTTTGATAGTCTTTATAATAACCGCCGTTATCGCCGCCGCCTCTTGTCTCCGCCCCTCCGCTAAAGCCGTACAAACCCTTGCCGAGGGACAAATATCCGCGCAGCTTCCCCAGGGTATAACGCTCTTCGGGGCTCAAGGGCAGCGTTGAAAGCGTGTCGAGATAATCCAAAAAATCCGCCGTTCCCATCGGTTGCCGGTGAAAGCCTTTGGGTAAGACGCCGTAACGCGAATATGCCCGTTGGACGAAGCGGTTTACCCGGTCGTCGGGACGCATCATGGGGTTATAGCCGGCGTTGTCGCCGGCGGCAAGGGTTTGTGACGCTACGACGGCGAATAGCGTTATTATCGCTGATATTAACGGCTTTGATAAAATCGATATTTTTAAATTGATACCAAACGGTTTGTTTGTCATTTTGTCCTTTAATCCTTAAAATCGGATTTTTATTGTACGGGTTCTATGCCGGCCCCGCAATTACAAGCGTGTGTAAGCCTGTTTTCACAGTCGCCTGTTATCTCTTTTTACTGTACTTTCCCCTGATTCCGGTTAAAAATTTTATGTGCTCTTTAACATTAGGCATATTTTTGAATTCTGTCGGCATTGGCAGGGACAGGCCTTTGTCGGCTGATTTACAGGCCTCCGCTTTTTGCCCCAGGTTATCGTGCGCGCTTGCTATAATGTAATAGCTTGTGATAAGGTCCGACCAGTTTACCGGCGAGCGCGCTTCGGACAGGTTTTTTAGTTTGTTGCCGAGTAAGAGCGCGTCGTCGTAGCAGCCCGACCATACGGCTATAAGGGCTCTTATGCGTAAAAATATAGTGCTGGCCGGTATCTCACGCAGCACGGTGTGCGCCAGAGAGTCCGCTTTTTTGTACTGTTTGCGGTCTATCAGCATCCAACAATAGGAGCTTTTGGCCGCGTGGTCGAACGGGAATGGGGCGCGGAGCGCCCGCTCCATCGCCTCCAAGCCGCGCTCCACGCTACCGCCGCCTACGAAGGGGACCCACTTCAGGCTTGTCCCGAAGTAGTAGTCGAAGACTCCCAGTCCGAGTTCGGCGCCGAGGTGTCCCGGGTCGGCTTTCTTCACCTGCCTGTACATCCCCGACGAGGTCATAGCGGCCTTCGCCCCCTCCATCCACGCCCCGCGTTTGGCCTGCATGAGGCCGATTCCGCCAAAAATGTTTGCGCGGTAGAAGAGGCACCGCAGAGAATCGCCTCCGCGCAGCGCCGTTTGCCGTCTGTCGAGTATGTCCAATAAGCTGTCGGCTAAGGATAGAAATCGCGCTCCGTCCATGCCGTAGGATTCGTAGTCCAAAATCCTTGTCTGTTCGATTGTCGCCAGCGTGTACAGGGCGTCGATGTTTTCCGGATTGTTTTTCAGGATGGCGGCGACCTCCCGCGCTGCCTCCGCGTATCTCTGGCGCACCATCAACCGCTGCGCGGAGCCGACGGAGGGCGCGTCGCCGCCCTGGGTGGCTCCGTTCGTCGCGACGGACGCAGCGAAGAGCGCGAGGGAAACGGCGAAAATGGGGGCGGCGCGGTTCAAAGGGGCGTCCTTGTAAAATAGTTAAAAATGGGTATAGATACTTACACGAGCGTGTATAATAACTATTATAATATAGTATGTTCAGGGGAACTTTGGCAAAAAATTCTTTGCCGGACGGCCCAATCCGGCGCCGGCGGCGCAAAAACCGGCCTGTAAAAAAATAAAAAAATATTTGACTTTGTCTTTCCCCATAACCTATATTTGATAAGTTAGTCGAAAAAATCGCGATTATCGGCGTTATTATCGCAAAAAACAAATAACCGTTAATTTAATTGACGTTGTGGGGTAAGGGGTAAAAAAATGAAAACCGTCGTCGTTGACACCGCGTCCATCGAACGGAAGTGGTTTGTAGTGGACGCCTCCGAGCTCACGCTGGGACGGCTTGCCAGCAAGGCCGCTCAGATACTCATCGGCAAGGGGAAGGTCGCCTACTCCCCCAATCAGGACCACGGGGACTACCTCATCGTCGTCAACGCCGATAAGGTCAGGCTCAGCGGGACCAAGCCGGAGACCAAGGGCTACTTCCGCCACTCGATGTATCAGGGCGGGGACAAAATCCGCAGCTTTGAGGAGCAGATGAAGCTCGATTCGGCTAAAGTCGTAACCCATGCCGTTCACGGCATGGTCTCGAAGAACCCGCGCGGTCGGGCCATTATGCGGAAGCTCTTCGTCTACCGCGGCCCCGAGCACCCGCACGCGGCGCAGCAGCCGAAAGAACTGAAGCTCGCGGTGGGGCGGACGCCGGTCTTGTAACCGTTCGCCGTCTATTGGAATGATTATCGTTCGTTTATTACAATAAATAAAAAACGTAAGGAGCGGTATTTTGGAGACCAAGTATTTCGGAACCGGAAAGCGTAAAAACGCAATCGCGTGCGTCATCGTTCGCCCCGGCAAGGGCGACAGGAGCGTCAACGGCAAGGCTTTGGCCGAGTACCTCAAGAGCGACGTGCTTGTCATGGACGTTGTGAAGCCCCTGCAAATGCTGAATGTCGCCGAGAGCTACGACATCGTGGCGCGGGTACGCGGCGGCGGGCTCAGCGGGCAGTCGGGGGCGATACGGTTGGGCATCTCCCGCGCGCTGGCGCTTGTGAGTGAAGACAACCGCAAGGTGTTGCGCAAAGGCGGTATGCTGACACGCGACTCACGCGTCGTGGAACGCAAGAAGTACGGTCAGGCCGGTGCGCGCCGCCGCTTCCAGTTCTCAAAGCGCTAAAGCTTATTCGATAATTTTAATCACACGGTCGAGCGGAGAACGGGTGCCTGCCCAAACAGGGCGGGTGTTTTTTCGCGATGACAGCCGTGGACGTTCAACCCATACAATATCAAGGAGTGCTGTGCCATGTCTTCAGTGACCCTGCAGGACTTACTGGAAGCCGGAACCCATTTCGGCCACCAGACCAAACGCTGGAATCCCAAGATGAAGCGTTTTATCCTCTGCCCCAAAAACGGTATCTACATCATCGACCTCAACAAAACAATCTCCACGCTCGACAAATTCATTGAGCGTGTGAAGACCGAGGTCAAAAAGGGCGGCAAGGTGCTATTCGTCGGCACCAAAAAGCAGTTGCGCGACTGTATCCGCGAAGAGGCCACCCGCTGCGGGATGCCCTACGTCACGGAACGCTGGCTGGGTGGTATGCTGACCAATTTCCAGACCATCAAGCAGAGTATCGCGAAACTCGACAAAATCGAGAAGATGGAGACCGACGGGACTATCGAGCTGCTTCCCAAAAAAGAGCGCTTGCTAATCGCCAAGAAGAAAGATAAGCTGGTGTCGATACTGACCGGCATCCGCTATATGCGGCGCACTCCCACCATCATCTTCGTCGTCGATACCATAAAAGAACATATCGCGATTACGGAGGGGAAGCGTCTCGGTATCCCCATCGGGGCGATGGTTGACACCAACTGCGACCCCGATATGGTCGATTACCCCATTCCGGGCAACGACGACGCTATCAAGTCCGTGCAGCTCATCACCCGCGCCATAAGCGACATAATCCTTGAGCACGCGACCGTCGCGAAAGAGGCGGAGGATATGGCCGCCAAGGACGAACCGGCCGCGGCCCCGGCGCCTGCCGAGACCGCCGGCGAGGAAAACAAGGCCAAGCGCCACCGCGTCGCGCACAAGAAGAACGCGAAAACGTCCGGCGACGACGATGATTAGTTTATGGTACGGCGGTTGTGACGGGGCCGTTAATAATTAACTGGCCGTCGAAAAACAGAAATCTCGTTAATCCGAAATTAAAAAATAAATATGGAGGGTAAAAGGATGGAAATATCGGCTTCACAAGTTAAAGACCTGAGGGAAAAAACCGGCCTTGGCATGATGATCTGTAAACAGGCGCTCATCGAGGCGAACGGCGACATGACGCTGGCCATAGAGAACCTGCGCAAACAGGGCCAGATGACCGCCGCGAAGCGCGCCGACAAGGCCGCCAAAGAGGGCAAGGTCTCCATCGTCTCGGACGACAAGGCGGCCATAGTGTACGAGGTAAACTCCGAGACCGACTTCGTGGCGCGCAACGATGACTTCATCGCCTTCATCGACACGCTCGGAAAGTTGTTACTGGCCCAAAAACCGGCCGACCACGCCACAGCCCTGAAACTCGTAGACGCCTCCATAGGCGGCGTGTCCGTCGAGGCAAGGGTAACGGAACTCGTGGGAAAAATCGGCGAAAACATCTCGTTCCGCCGCTACAAGAAGCTGGCGGCCGACTCCGCGAACGAAAAGGTCTTCACCTATCTCCACGGCGCCGGCAAGATAGGCGTACTGATAAAGCTCGCGTCCGTGGCCCCCGACGCGCTGAAGTCCCCCGCCCTCGCCGAATTGGGCAAGGACTTAGCCATGCAAATAGCCGCCGAAAACCCCATCGCGGTGAACGCCTCCGACATTTCCGACGAGATAATCGCCAAGGAAAAGGAGATATACCGCTCCCAAGCCGAGACCTCCGGCAAACCGGAAAAGATTTGGGACAAGATGGTGGAGGGCAAGTTAGCAAAGTTCTATGAGGCCTCCGCGCTCGTCAACCAAAAATTCATCCGCGACACTGAAAAAACGGTGAAAGACAGAATCGCCGAGACGTCAAAAGCCGTTGGGGGCGACGTCTTCCCCGTCTGTTTCATACGCCTTGAATTGGGGGCGGAGGGATAAGTTCCGAAAATACAAGGCCGCGATGATGACTTATAAATATAAACGCGTGTTGTTGAAGCTGTCCGGCGAGGCATTAGCCGGCGAACGGGGTTTTGGCATTGATAACGACGTCATCTCCAAAATCGCCGAAGAGGTAGCGGCAATAGCTATGGACGGCGTTCAGACCGCTATTGTCATTGGCGGCGGCAACTTTATCCGCGGCGCCGACGCGGCGGATGTTTCCCGTGTGGCCGGCGACGCGATGGGAATGCTCGCTACGGTCATCAACTCGATAGCCTTCGCCGAACGCCTGAAGTCACGCGGCGTCGACGCGCGAGTGCTGACCGCCGTCCGGCTCGACCGGACCGGTGAATATTACACGCCGGAGCGCGCCGTCGCCGCCCTTGAATCGGGCGCGGTAACGCTGATAGGCGGGGGAACCGGCAGCCCTTTCTTCACAACCGACACAGCCGCCGCCCTGCGATGCGCGGAGGTCGGCGCCGAGGCGATGCTCAAGGCCACAAAGGTCGACGGCGTCTACGACAGCGACCCCATGAAAAACCCGGACGCCAAGCGCTTCGACACCATAACGCACGCGGAGGCGCTGTCAAAAAAGCTGAAAGTGATGGACGCGACGGCGTTCTCGTTCTGTATGGAACAGGGAATACCGATAGTCGTGTTCAAGTTGCTTGAAGAGGGGAACTTGGCTAAGTGTTTGACGGGGGAACCGGTAGGGACGACTGTTACGCCGGTCTGAACGCGGTTGGGGTGTTTTTCAATACAATCGAAAACCGAAACATCATTAAAATAAAACAGGAGAGTGACCATATATGGGTGCGTTGGAGGATATCAAGAGCGAGACCGAGCAGCGTATGCAGAAGACGCTCGACAGTCTGAAAAAAGACTTGGCTCGAATCAGAACGGGACGCGCAACCCCCGCGCTCCTCGACGGGATCACCGTGGACTACTATGGCAGCCCGGCGCCGATAAATCAGGTGGCAAACATATCCGTGCCCGACGCGCGGATGCTGGTCGTCCAGCCGTGGGAGAAAGGGATGCTTCCGGCCATAGAAAAGGCCGTGCAGGCCTCCGGCCTCGGACTCAACCCGCAGAACGACGGCAACCAAATCCGCTTGCCTATCCCGCCGCTCTCCGAGGAGCGCCGCAAAGAGCTCTTCAAAAACTGCCGCAAAACGGCGGAAGACACCAAGGTCGCGCTCAGAAACGTCAGGCGCGATTCCAACGAAAAGTTGAAAAAAGCGCAAAAAGACAAGGCCGTCACCGAGGATTTGGAGAAAAAGGGGTTGGACGATATCCAAAAGATTACCGATAAGTACGTGAAATCAGCGGACGAGCAGTTGGCGCTCAAAGAGAAAGAAATTATGGAGGTTTGAGGTAAAAAATGAATATTCCTTTATCGCTTGCCCCGAACCAACGTACTATCGTCGCTGTCGGTTCCGCGCTTATGGACATTTGTATTTTCGAGTCCGCCGAGTTTGTGGCGGGTAGCGGCGCGCGGGTTGGCGGCATGGTGATGACCGACCACACGAATATTGAGGAGCTGGTCGCCCGTTCAAGCGGCAAACCGCACGTTGTGCCCGGCGGGTCAGCCTGCAATACCGCCGTTGGGGTTGGCAGGCTTGGCGGCTCGGCGCGTTTCGTGGGCAAACGCGGTAGCGACACCCTGGGTCAAGCGCTCGCCGAACATATCGCGGCGGCCGGGGTGGAGCCCGTCCTGCTCCTGTCGCCTACCGCGACAGGACGCGTACTCTCAATTATCACCCCTAACGCGCAACGTTCAATGCTCACGTATTTGGGCGCCTCAGCCGATATAAAACCGGAGAATATCATCCCCTCCCACTTCGACGGTTGCGCCGTCGCCCACGTGGAGGGATATCTGCTGTTCAACCCGGATATCTTCAGGGCGGTCATAAAAACAGCCAGGTCGGCGGGCGCCTTAGTCTCGCTCGACCTTGCCAGCTTCAACGTGGTGGAGGCGTCGCTGCCACTGCTAAACGAAGCTGTAGACAGCGGCGCGGTGGACATTCTGATAGCCAACGAGGAGGAAGCCGCCGCGTTCACCGGCCTGAAAGACGAGGAAAAGGCGGCGGACGCGCTTAGAAAGAGAGCTCCCATTGCGGTAATGAAGTTAGGCAAACGCGGCAGTGTGATAATGCACGGAGGCTGCACTGTCAACACCCCCCCCCACGGCGACGGCCGCCCCGCCGTCGACACCACCGGCGCCGGAGACCTATGGGCATCCGGATTCCTGTACGGCCTGATAAACGGCTACCCATTGGAACGTTGCGGAACCTTAGCGTCTATGTGCGGTTACGAAGTTTGCCAGGTAGCGGGCGCGCATATCCCCAAAGACGGTTGGGATAGGATAAAAGAGTATGTTGCCGGTCGGCGCTGACTTAACCCCACTTATCTAAAATCCAAATAAGTGTTGACTTTCGTCACGCCGATGTTCTATATTTATATATAAGTAGCCGTCTGCAAGGACGAAACCGTGAAAATCACAGAAACCGCACAGAGGGGTTTAGTTTAATGGACATCAACAAAAAAATGGAGTGCCGTCGCCGTATATCCGTATCTATGGCAGTATCGTTGCCGTGCCTGGTATCGGCTTTACTGTTTACGGTTATTGCGACATCTTGCCGGCACGAAGAGATTCCCAAGAGGCCGGAGGGGCCTGTCGTCGCCAGAGTGGGCAACGACTACCTCACGCTAGCGGAGCTCAAGGAGAGCATACCGGCCGAGTACAGCGAGGTCATCACACGCGACCAGAACGTGCTGTATGTGCGCCAGTGGATAAACACGGAGATTCTCTATCAAGAGGCGATACGCCTCGGGATAGACCAGGAACCGATTATTAAGGCGCGTTTGGAGCGTATGCGGAAAGACTTGTTGAGCACCGAGCTAATGAGCAGGAGCGCCGCCTCCATGGCCAGCGTAGAGATCAGCGAGCAGGCCATACGAGAGTACTACGAGAGCAACCGCGAGCAGTTTGTCCGCGAGTACAATGTGGTTCGCTACGAAGACATTGTGGTGCCGGATGTGAATGTGGCGTTCGAAATCCGCCGTACCGTGACGCATGAGAGCTTCAAGAACGTAGCGAAAGCCCAATCGAAAGCCCCCGACGGGGTTGGCGAGAGCATCCCGTATGTGGCGTTGGACGCCATACCGCCGAAATTGCGCAACGCTATAATCGCCACAACGGTCATCCCGTCCATAATCGGGCCGTACGGCGCAGAAGACGGATTCCACGTCCTGCGGGTAACGGGAAAGTTCGACAAGGGGACGATAGCCACAATCGACGAGGTACGCGACGAGATTGTCTCACGCCTTTCGAGCATCACCCAAAAAAGCGAGACGGAGCGGCTGATATCGGAGATACGCGCAAAGTTGGACGTGGAGTTCAACGTAGACCTGATTCCTGGAGTGGGCGCGGTTACCCCGGATGCGCCAAAACAGGATACCGTTAATCAAGAACCGACAAAGCCGGCGGCGGTGCCGCCCGTAGCGCCGAAACCGGCGGCAACGCCTATAACGCCGAGGCCGACGCCTCCAAAACCCGCGCCTGCGCCGGCACCTGCGCCCGTGCATACTGTACCGGCGGAGGAGTGATCGTGAAGATATTTTGCAGTGTGAAGATTGCGTTTGTTGTAACGTTGATTGTCGCGGCATTCGCGTTATCGGGCTTCGCCCAAGGGACGGGCTCAACGTCGGCGCCGTCTAAGCCAAAGGCTGCGCCGATTGATTCGGCGGCACAGGCTAAACCGGCATCCGCACAAGTAGAGCCGGCATCGGCAGACTCCGTATCAACGCAAACCGAAGCGGCGGTAGCCCGTCCCGAACAGCCTGATTCGACCGCCGAAAGTATCGCGGAACAGACGACCGGCGAGTCTGAGGCCAACACAGAGGACGACGACGCCGAACAGACTTTGAGTGACAGGCCCGGCTCCGCGCCCCCTCCCCAATTGCGCCGCCCTGTAGCGCTCGGTCCGCCGGAGCACTTAGACGGCATCGCGGCGGTCGTCGGCGATGAGATAGTTCTGCGCTCCGAGCTTGAGGCCTACGCCTATATGCGCCTCGCCGCGACAGGCAGAAACCCCGACAGCGTCGACACAAAAACGCTGCTTAGCGAATGTCTCAACGACCTCATAGACAACAAGGTGCTGCTTGTCCGCGCCATGGAGGACAGCACGATAAATGTCAGGAACGACGAGGTCGAGAGCACGCTGAACAACCACATAAACGCGATACTGCGTCAAAACAACATAACTATGGAACAGCTTGAGGCGCAGCTTCGCATACAGCAGGGAACCACTATGGCCCGCTTCAAGTCGGAAATGCGCAGGGCAATCCGCGAGCAGTTGTACAAGCAAAAAATACAGCAAGGCTACTATTTTTCGGCCAAGATAAGCCGCCGCGACGTGGAGCGTTTCTACGCACAGTACGCCGACAGCCTGCCGGAGGTCGGCGAGAGTTTTGAGCTGCTGAGACTCAGTTTGCGTCTCGGAACGCAGGATTCCGTACGGCAAGCGGCTTTCGACAAGATTCGCGCCGCGAAACGCGAACTTGACGCCGGAATGAGCTTTGAGGAGGCCGCCAGGAAATACTCGGAGAGTCCGGAGGGAGCGTCGGGCGGCGACCTCGGCTTCTTGGCCAAAGGCTCGACCACCGAGCTGACCTTTGAGGAACGCGCTTTCTCGCTGCCGATAGGACGCGTAAGCGAGCCGTTTGAAACGCGGTTGGGATACCACATAATAAAGGCGGAGGAGAAGCAGGGCATGAGCGTAAGAATCCGCCACATACTGGTGAGGTACGCGCCGACCGAGGGTCAGCGTGAGGCGCTCATCGCAAGGCTCGACTCGCTGCGCAGCGCCATAAAAGACAGGACCGGTTTTGAGGCGGCGGCGAGGGAAATGAGCGTGGACAACGTGACACGCGCTCGCGGCGGCGACATGGGATGGCTCACCCTTTTGGAAATGCAGCCGTCCATCCGCGAAGCGGTGCAGAGCTTGGAGGCGGGTGGGATAAGCTCGCCCGTGGCCGACGGCAACATATTCTCCGTCTATATGGTCTCAAGGCGCGCCGACAGCCGACGGCTGACGATTGAAAGCGACTACACGCTCATCGCCGAAAAAGCAAAAGATATATTTGCCCAACAGAGGCTGCTTGACAATGTGAAAAAATGGCGAGAGAAGATATTTATAGACGTCAGGATGTAATATGCGGTACGAAGCCTTAGCTCCGATATACGACCGTCTTATGGGTCACGTTGAGTACGACGAGTGGATTGAGTTGATAGCGAAGGTCATAGACCGCTACGGCAGCCGAAACGACCCGAAGATTCTTGAAATCGGCGCCGGAACGGGCGTGGTCGGAGCGCTACTCAAGGGTATGGGGTACCGCTACACCGCCTCCGACCTGTCAATTGCCATGTGCTATGAGGCAAAGCGCCTCCGCAACCTGCCGGTGTGCTCCGCCGACGTGCTCCGCCTGCCGTTCAAACAATGCTTCGACGCGGCGCTGTTCCTGTACGACGGCATAAACTACATGATGAAGCTCGACGAGTACCGCAAACTCTTTGCCTCCGTCTACGACGTCCTCCTTCCCGGCGGGTTGTTCCTCTTTGACATCACCACGCAGGAGAACTCGCTGAGACACTTCGTACACTACGTAGACTTCGAGGACTACGGCAACATTAGCTATGTCCGCAACAGCTACTACGACGAAATAAGGGCTATCCAGCACAACGATTTCACCATCTACCGCCTGTCGGACGACCATCCGCCTTACTATGAAAAATTTATAGAAAGGCATACGCAAAAAATATTCTCCGTGCCGGAGATAGAGAGGGCCATCCCCAAGAAACAATTTGAGGTATTGGGGATATGGGACGGATTTATGTTCAAAAAGTATTCGGGAAAGTCGATAAGAATCCATTTTTTGTTGCGCAGGCTTGACTATGATTAAATAATTATAAGGATTAAAGAACGTTATGATACAATTCATGCACGTAAGCAAAGAGTACGAAGGCGGCTTCCGCGCCCTCGACGCCCTCTCTTTCTTCATTGACAAAGCGGAATTCGTCTTCCTGACAGGCGCAAGCGGCGCGGGCAAGACCACGCTCCTCAAACACATCTACATGGAGGAGCGGCCCACCACAGGCCAAGTCTTGGTGTGCGGCTACGACTCCCGCAACATGACCCACGGCGACATCCCGTACCTGCGCCGCAAACTGGGAATCGTCTTCCAAGACTTCAGGCTGCTGCACGACCGCAACGTCTTCGAAAACGTCGCCTTCGCGCTGCGCGTAACAGGCACCACGGAACGCGAGATAAAACGCAAGGTCTTCAAAGTGCTGGCGCAGACAGGCCTCAGCCACAAAAGCTCAAACTACCCCAACCAACTCTCCGGCGGCGAACAGCAACGCGTGTCCATAGCGCGGGCAATAGTCAACGAACCCTGGGTGCTCTTGGCCGACGAGCCGACCGGCAACTTAGACCAAGCCGTGTCAAAAGACATATTCGAATTGCTGCAGAGGATAAATACTTGGGGCACAACGGTAATAATGGCCACGCACGATTTAAACCTGATAGCGCCCTACCATTACAGAGTTATAGAATTACATCGTGGGACGTTAATAAAGGGGGCGGACGCGACACTGAAACCTAAATTTGTAAGCGGCGCTTTTTGACTTTAAACCGAAAGAACATTAATTGATGATTATAGACGGAATTGATGTCCGTATAAACCGCAAAAAAATCAAAAATATGCATCTGTACGTCAAACCGCCCGACGGCGTCGTTTCCGTATCCGTACCATTGCGTATGAGCGAAGTTACGATAGAACGTTTTGTCCGCTCAAAAATCGGTTGGGTAAAAAAACAACAAGAAAAATTCGCGCGGCAGCCCCGCCAAGCTCCAAGACAATATATTTCCGGAGAAACGTTATACCTTTGGGGCAAACAGTATTTCCTGCAAGTCGATTACGGCAACAAATATTCGCTGTCGCTCTCCGGTAATTCCGCTTTGCTGACGGTCCGTTCGGGCAGTACCGCGGCGCTGCGGGAAAAATTTGTCCGCGAATGGTACCGCGGGCAGCTCAAGGACGAGATAGCCCGTACGCTCCCCAAGTGGGAAACCGCAACCGGCCTGAAATGCGATTCCTGGCAGACGAAGTACATGACGAGCAAGTGGGGAACATGCCACATCACCAAACGGAAGATATGGCTGAATCTGGAACTCGCCAAGAAACCCGTAGAGTGCCTGGAATACATCATCCTGCACGAGTTAGCCCACCTGCGGGTCAGAAACCACAACGCGGCCTTCGCGGCGCTGCTTGACAAATATATGCCGTTTTGGAGAGAGGTCAAGAAGAGGCTAAACGAGTAGGCGCTTGACTGTTGGGCGGGCGCTTTTTTAGAGGAACCCTAATATTATATTTGCGCGTTAACGTCCCCGTTATTCCCGCGACCATATTTATCGCGGGCGGCCTTATCGCCCAACGCGGGAACTTGTTTACGGAAGGGGAAGTTACGCGGCGGGCGCTTCCGCAGCCATCCTCAGAAATCCTTTTTCGCTACCCCGCACGAAATCAGTCAACGTCTTTATAGAGGTGTCGCCGGGGAATTCGGCGTTGATTTTTGTCAACGCGTCGTTTAGCGGCAGACCGTCGCGGAAGAGTATTTTGTAGGCGTGTTTGAGGTTGTTTATCTGCTCCGCCGTGAAGCCGCACCTCTCCAAGCCGATTTTATTGACGGAAACGACTCGCAACGGTTCGGTGCCGATAAGCGCGTAGGGGACGATGTCGGAGGAAACCCGCGCCCGCGCCCCCACCATCGCGTGGTCGCCTATCCGGCAGAACTGGTTGATGGAGACGACGCCGGCGATTGTCACGTGGTCGCCGACGGTCACGTGCCCCGCCATCGCGAGCGCGTTGGAGATGGTCACGTCGTCGCCGACGACGCAGTCGTGGGCGATGTGGCAGTAGGCCATGATCCACCCGCGCGCCCCGACCCGGGTCGCGCCCGTGGCGCTTGTGCCGCGGTTGACGGTTACGTACTCGCGGATGAGCGTGTCGTCGCCGATGAAGGTCAGCGTCTTCTCGCCGGCGAACTTCTTGTCCTGCGGCTCAAGCCCGATGGAGGCGCCCATGAAGACGCGGCAACGCTCGCCGAGGCGCGTTCCGTTGCCGATCATGGCGTGCGGGCCTATCTCGGCGCCGGCGCCGATAACCACGTCGCTTTCTATGACGGTATACGGGCCGATACGGGCGCCTTCGCCTATCTGGGCGCCGGGCTCGATGATCGCGGTGGGGTGGATAAGCGCACCGCAGTTACGTCGTTGGCATGGGGCGCGGTCGTCGTGGTTATTGCAGGTAGGCATCGTTTGTCGGCGACTTTCTTGGTTTGAGGAACAGATATTGTTTACGGAAATTGTGAATAAGCCGTAATCTCATTTTTTGTGTAAACGTTGGATTTATGTGTACAAACAGCGGGCGACCGCAGGTCGCCCTTACAACCCGGATTGTGAATGTGCCGACATTCTAAATCCCGGTCACGACTTCTCGAACATCGCCATTCCCTCCGCCTCGCATACGAGTTTGTCCTCCACGAAGCATTTCCCCTCGAACTTTCCTATGCCGCGTTTGAATTGCAACATTTTTACCTCTATCCTCAGTATGTCGCCCGGACGTACCACGCCTCTGAAGCGGGCGTTGTCTATGCCCATGAACAGGACTTTCGCGTCGACGGGGGCGCCGGAGCCTTTGTTGTAGTTTTTGTACAGGCCCATAATTCCGGCGGCTTGGGCTATGGCCTCTATTTGCAGCACGCCCGGCATCACGGGGTTGCCGGGGAAGTGGCCGTTGAAGTAGTCTTCGTTGAAAGAGACGTTTTTCAGCGCAATGATTTCTTTGTCCGGGATAATGCTCGTCACCTTGTCTATCAGAAGGAACGGGAAGCGGTGGGGGAGTATCCTGGTGATGTCATCGCAAGTGAGTTTAATCGCCTCTCCGGCCCTCTTTTTCTCCTGTTTTTTGACCTGCTCCCGGATCATCTTCGCCGTCTCGATGTTGGCCGCGTGGCCGGTGCGGGCGGCGAGAATGTGCGCGTTTATCGGCTTGCCGAGCAGGTAGAGGTCGCCTATAAGGTCGAGCGCCTTGTGACGGCACGGCTCGTTCCAAAAGCGCAGTTCCGTGTTGTTGAGGTAGCCGTTTTGCCCTGGGCCTACCGGACCCTTGTAGTTGTCGAACAGCTTACGTATGTACTCTACTTTCTCTTCTGTCAATTCCACGTCTTGAACGACGAGAGCGCTGTCTAAACTGCCGCCTTTGATGAGTCCCTGTTCGCGCAATTTTTGTATTTCGGAGAGGAAGCAGAATGTGCGCGACGGCGCGAAGTCGGCGACGTAATCTTTCAGCGAGAACATGGTAGTGTACTGCGCGCCCAGCGCCGGATACTTGTAGTCGATTTCCAGGGTGACACGCAGGTAGTCGAGCGGAAAGACGCCGAGCGCGATGTCGCCCTTGACAAACATCAGCGGCTCGTCTATACTGATGTACGTGCGTTCAGCTTCCTGCTCGACAATGCCGGCTTTCTGCACGAGGTTGACGTAGGGCATGGCGCTGCCGTCCATAAGCGGTATCTCCTGAGCGTTGACCTCCACACGGCAGTTGTCGATTTCGAGGCCGGCGAAGCACGACATCACGTGTTCGACGGAGTACATCCGCACGTCGCCGAGGCCGATGGCCGTGCCGCGGGACAGGTCGACGACGTTGTCTATGTCGGCGGGAATCTCCGGCTTGCCGTCGAGGTCGGCGCGGACAAATCGGATACCGTAGTTTTCCGGAGCGGGGGAAAACGTGACCTGCGAGGCCACGCCGGTGTGCAGACCGACGCCGGTCAATGACACGCTTTTGCCGATTGTACGCTGTTGAGGCATAGATTGTCCTTAATGTTTTTGACTTATATGTTTTAGCGCCGCGGAGCGGCGCTTGTTTTTAACGCCTCCACCTCTTCCCGCAACTTCTTAACTTCCTTCAACAAATCCGGCAACCTGCTCGACGACGCCTCTATCCTTCTCATCGTCATAATATCCCTTGCCGGATAGCCTGTGACGCTTGCTTTGGGGTCAATATCTTTTGATACGCCGGCTTTCGCCCCCACGAATGAATCGTCCCCTATGTTTATATGCCCGACAAACCCCACCTGGCCCGCAATAATCACGCGTTTGCCCACCTTCGTTGAGCCGGATATACCGGTCTGCGCCGCTATAGCGGTGTTTTCTCCTATGGCAACGTTGTGGGCGATGTGGACTAAGTTGTCCAACTTTACCCCTTTGCCGATCACCGTGGGTTCAAAATTGCCGCGGTCTATCGTTGTGCCGGCGCCTATGTCGGCGTCGTCCTCCACTACCACGTTGCCGAAACAGGGGATACGGACGAAGACGCCGTCTTTGCTGCGTGCGTTGCCGAAGCCGTCGCTGCCCAACACCGCGCCGGACTGTATTATTACCCGCGCCCCGATATGCGTTCCATAGCGTACTATAGCGCCGGAGTCTATGCGAACGGACTCGCCGACGCTGACACCGCGTTCTATCACGCAGTTTGCCCCGATACGGCAGTTCGCTCCGATACGCGCTCCGGCGCCTATTACCGTTCCGGGGCCGACGGAGGCCGTTTTGTCAATAAATGCCGTTTTGTCAACGATTGCCGACGGGTGGATGCCCTCGCCGAAGAGCGGCGTAATGTCTTCAAAGAGCTGCGCGGCTACGGCGTACCCCACGTAGGGGTCGTCTACCTCAAGGCAGACCTTTTCGTGGAACGCGGCGCCCTTTTTGACTATGACCGCGGCGGCGGCGCACGCTTTCGCCTGGTCGACGTACTTGACGTCGGATACAAACGTTATATGCCTATCGGTCGCCGACTCCGGCGACGCTATTCCCACAACCTCCGCGTCGCATCCGTCGGAAAGCGTTGCTCCGATACGTGCAGCTATTTCGGACAGTTTCATTTTATCTTATTTTTCCTTGGCAAGCTGCGCAAGCACCCGATCCGTCAAGTCGTGAGACGGCTTCGCGAATACGACCCCGCCGGCGCGATAGTCGAATATGAAGTCGAACTGCTCGTCCTTGGCGATTTTGTCGATGATTTTCTGAATCTTCTCCAAGATGGGTTTCGTCAGTTCCTCGTTCTTGGAGAGCACATCGCCCCGCTGGCCGAACTTCTCCTGCAAAAATTTCTCGTGCAGGATAATCTTTTGGCGCAACGAGTCTTCAATAGACTTTTTGCGGTCGGCGCTAAGAAGGAGACTCTGCTTTTCGAGCTGATCCCTCATCTCGGTGATTTCCTTGGCCCGCTTGGAGGCCTCCTGCTCCCACTTGGCCACCTCCTTGTTGAACTTCTCCTGGGCGACCTTTGTACCCTCAAACTGGGTAAAGATCTTTTCGGAGTTGACGAACCCAAGTTTTAACTGTGCGGAAGCGGCACTGAACGCGGCGGCGGCGAAAAGCACCGTTACCGCAACCTTAAACCCTCTCATCATAACATCCTCCTTATTTGGTAGTAATTATAACATCCGACAATTCATCCCGCGATTATACATTCCATTTTCTCCTTAGAATCCCTTATTCATAATAATATGCCAACTGATACCGCTCGGCGCGTTGTTGATTCCGCTCTTGTCAAGCGGGTCGAGTCCGTACCCGATATCAATGCCCATTACCCCTATCATCGGCAGATTGATGCGGAGCCCGCCGCCCACCCCCCGGTACAGATCGCCTATGTCGATCTTGGATATTGCCGGCCAGGTGTTGCCCATATCGGCAAACATACCTATATAAACCTGTTGGTCTATTATCGGGTAGCGCAACGACATATTCATCGCGAACATAGATTTCCCGTCGCCCATCCACCAACGGCGATACCCGCCGAACGCCCAGTCGGAGTAACCTCTGATAATCGCGTCGCCGTAAGCGCCGCCGCCCGTGAACAGGTCGTCTCTCGATATCTTCAGTTCGCCGACGAGGGGTGTTATCACACCCAACTTTACCTCGCTGCCGAATACTAATTTGGCAGGGAGCCTAAAGTAATTCTCGTAAGACATGATTCCTTTGAAATACCTGAAGTCACCGCCGAGGCCCGCGACTTCGGGAGTGACGGTCAGCCGCGACCCATCGTTGGGAAAGAGCGGCATATCGAGGTCGTAACGCTCAACGTTGAGCCGGAGCTTACTCATTATACCCGTCTCTATGATTTCCATGTCGCCGACGGTTGTGTTATTCCTGCTTGCTCCGGTCGCGCGCTGGTGGCTGAGCTGATAGATTGACTGAAAGCGAAATTTGTTGTCGGGCCACGAGAGGCGCGAACGGCCCACGCCGACGCGAAAGCCGTAGCTCGTAGTGGTATCGTAGTCGCTGCTCGAATAACTGTACACCTGCTGGTCGACAAAGACCGTTCCCGTAAGCCACAGCGGGGTATCGAACGCCCACGGCTCGGTGAAGCTGACTGTGCACAGTTTCCTGTAACTCCCGTACTGCACTTCGAGTCTGAGTTCCTGCCCGGCTCCTCTAAAGTTCGGGATAGCGGTGGAGAATGTGCCGGTCAACTTATCCTGATCGCTGTAGGCCGCGCCCACGGTGAGCTGGCCGATATTGTCTTTTTCCACAATGTCAAAGACCACATCGACGGTACCGTCGTCATTTGGCAAGATGTCGGGCATGGCACTCTGGAAGTAGTTCAGACGCATAATATTCTGCTGACTCCCCGCCATGAGCGACTGGCGGTAGCGCTGTCCGGGCATGAGCGATATTTCGCGCCGTATCACCTTTTCCCACGTTTTGCCGTTGCCGCGTATGTCAACCTTTCGCACGATGGCCGGACGCCCCTCGGTGACCTCAAAGAGCAGGTCTATCGTATCGGCGTTCTCTCCCCTGTACGAACGCCTGTCGTCGACACGCACCCAAAGATACCCCTCTTCCCTGTAGGCGGTCTCGAGCATATACTTCGTCATATCAAACAGGCTCTTCCGAAACGGCCGCCCCTTTGAGAGCGCGACCTTTGCGGCGAGCGTGTCGGACTCGATGACGGTGTTGCCCGAAAACGCGACGTCGCCCGCAAAGTATTTGCGCCCCTCGTTTATCGTTATCTCTATGAATATATCCCGTTTGTCATCGGAATACCAAACGGAATCGTGTTCAACGGCGGCGTCTAAAAGACCCCTGTCGTTGTATTGCATTATAAGCGTGTCGAGATGCGACCGGTACAGGTCGTAGTTAAAATCGCCGGAGCGCCACCAGCGGTTTTCCTTCGTCTTGAAGCGCCGAGCGAGCCATCTCGTCTTTACATCGCGATTCCCTTGAAAAACGACAGACTTGACCCTTACCCTGGGTCCCTCCTTTATTACGTACTTGACAATCGCGTTGCCCGGAACGCTTGTGGCGATTATCTGCGCGTCAACCTCCGCGAGCAGATACCCCTTCTCGGCGTACATATCCAAGACTGTCTGCTTGCTCTTGTGCAACTGCGCGTCCGAGAGCGGAGCGTAGAAACGCAACAGCTTCTTCTCCTCAAGCGCCTTCTTTTTTATCTTCCTGTTACCGAAAAACTCGACCTTGTCGACAATGGGAAGCTCTTCGACCACGAGTTTCAGGGAAACGCTTGAGTCCGTCTCCCCGTCTACGAAGAAATCCACTTTGCGGAAATGGCCGAGTTTGTAGACACGGCGCACGGATTCCTGGATATCGGCCGGGGTGAAATCGCTGCCGGGCCTAAGCAATATGGCGTCGGATACGGCGTCGGGGTTGGCTATGAGCGTCCCCTCTATCCTTATGTTATCAAGAATCTTCGCTTCCGCGCCCACAACGCCCCCCATGGCCAACAGCAGCAAGAAAAGCGGGACGGCGGCAATCAACTTTTTTTTCATCTTATTGGTAAGTCTCCACAGCTTCATTTTTCCTGAAGACAACATCTTCGCCGTCAGCGCAAAGCGATATCACATCACCGTCGCCGAACTTGTTCAGCAAAAATTCCTCGGCCAACGGGTCCTCCACGGAGCGCTGGATGGAACGGCGCAGCGGCCGTGCGCCCAATATTGGGTCGTAGCCCTTATCCACGAGCAACTTCTTCATCTCCGGCGTAAAGATAAGCTTGATGTTCCTGTCGACAAGGCGCTCCTGCACCTCGCTTAACTGTATATCGACTATTTTTGCGATTTCGTCCTTGCCGAGCGGCGAGAAGACAATCGTCTCGTCTATGCGGTTGATGAACTCCGGATTGAATATCCGCTTCATCTCGTCCATCACCTTGCCGCGCATCGCCTCGTAGTCGGTCTCCGCGCTGTTTCTCCCGAAACCTACGGTACCCATCTTCTTGACGTCACGCGAGCCGGCGTTGGAGGTCATGATGATGATAGTGTTTTTAAAGTTAATATGGCGGCCGTAAGAGTCGGTCAGGAGGCCGTCGTCGAGTATCTGCAACAACAGGTTGAAGACGTCGGGGTGCGCCTTCTCGATTTCGTCGAGCAGTATGACGGAGTAGGGCTTTTTGCGGATTTTCTCCGTGAGCTGCCCGCCCTCCTCGTAACCGACGTATCCCGGCGGCGCGCCGACGAGGCGCGATACCGCGAACTTCTCCATGTACTCGGACATATCAATACGCACCAGCGCGTCTTCCGTATCAAAGAGAGCCTTTGCTACCGCCTTGGCAAGTTCGGTCTTCCCTACGCCGGTCGGCCCCAGGAATATGAAAGAGGCGATTGGGCGGCGGGTGTTGTGCAATCCGGCGCGCGAACGTCTGATGCTCCTCGCCACGGCGCCGAGCGCCTCGTCCTGGCCTATGACCCTTTGACGCAATTCGTCTTCAAGGTGCAGCACCTTCTTCGCTTCTTCCTCGGCAAGCCGCGCCAGAGGGATGCCCGTCATCGTGGCGAGAACCTCAGTAATCGTCGACTCGTCGACCAACAGCCGCTCCTCGGCTTTGGCCCTCCGCCACAACGCTTTGGCCTCTAACAGGGCGCCGTTGAGCTTGTCCTGCATATCGCGCAACCTCGCGGCCGACTCAAAGTCCTGGTTCGATACCGCCGTCTCCTTATCGCGGAGCACCTCGGCAATCTGCTTTTCAATCTCGCGTATCTCAGTAGGTATCTCCATACTCGACAGCCGCTTCCGCGCCCCGGCCTCGTCGATAACGTCTATCGCCTTGTCGGGCAGGAAACGGTCCGATATGTATCGCTCGGAGAGCTTGACCGCCATGGCTATAGCCTTCTCCGAATAACTGACCTTGTGATGCTCTTCGTAGTTGTGGCGCAGGCCGGAGAGTATCTGTATGGTTTCGTTTACGTTGGGCGGGTCGACCATTATCGTTTGGAAGCGTCTCGCCAGAGCGCCGTCTTTCTCTATGTACTTGCGGAACTCGTCAAGCGTCGTGGCCCCCACGCACTGTATCTCGCCTCGTGAGAGAGCCGGCTTGAAGATGTTTGATGCGTCTAAGCTGCCCTCGGAACCGCCGGCGCCCACTATCGTGTGCAGCTCGTCTATGAATATGACGACGTTATCGTTCTTTTGGAGCTCAAGCATCAGCGCCTTAAGCCGCTCCTCAAACTGCCCGCGGTACTTCGTGCCGGCGACCATCGAGGCCATATCCAAGTTTACGACTCGCTTGTTCTCGAGTACCTGTGGGATGCTCTTATCTATGATTTTTTGGGCCAAGCCCTCTACGATTGCCGTCTTTCCTATCCCCGGTTCGCCTATCAGCACCGGATTGTTCTTTTTGCGGCGGCTGAGGATTTGGACTACCCGTTCTATCTCTTTCTCGCGCCCGATAACGGGGTCGAGCTTACCCTCCCGCGCCATAGCCGTGAGGTCGCGGCCAAAGTGGTCGAGCATGGGCGTTTTGCTCTTCTCCTTGGCGGTGGCCGGCGCGCCGCTCACCTCCCCGCCCTTGAGCACATGGCCGATTTCCTCTTTCACACGGTCGTATTCGAGCCCCGACGCGGCAAGCGCGCCGGCGGCGGCCGACTCCGTGTCTTTCATGAGCGCCAATAGCAAATGCTCCGTGCCTATGTACTTGTGCGACATCGACCGCGCCTCATTCGCCGCTATTTCCAAAACTTTCTTCGCGCGCGGCGTGAAAGGCAACATCTGCCCCACCATCATCATCCCGCCGACCGAGGTTATGGTCTTCTCTATGTTATCGCTCAGGTCCTCAAGGTCTATGCCCATACCGCGCATAACCGCGACGGCGACGCCGTCGCCCTCCTTTATCAGGCCAAGCAACAGATGCTCCGTGCCCACATAATCGTTACCGAGCCTCACCGACTCTTCCCTGGCGATCTGCATAACCTTCTTTACACGATCGGTAAACATACCGTTCATTGGCCAATACACCCTTTCGTTTTTTACTGTGACGACTCTATTGTGACAAACAACAATCCGCCGAACATTGCGAGTTCCCCGTTTATGTCACGCCTCCGGCTCCGTTTTCTTTCTTCTGCCCTTTTTCACAGGCCTTTTCTCCGCCGACGTACTCGACCGACTCACCTTCCCTCCCTTATCTTCGAAGAACGACCTCGCGAGGTCCGCCCTCACAATATCAAGGTCATCTGGCGCGCCGTCTAAACCGCTTATGTACACCTGCAGGTGCGCGGGCATACCGAGCATTACTATCTTGTTGAGGTCGTCCACGCTGTACTCGTCGCATAGCCCGCAACCTATACCGAGCCTCAGGGCCGAGGTCAGGTTGAGCAACTCCGCGAATCCCAGCATCTGCGCGTTCCGCAGTATACCGAGCGCCCGATTGATTTTGTCTTTGACCTCCAACCTCGCCTCGTTCACAAGCCTCTCGCGCGCGGAACGCTCATGGGTGATTATCTCCCTTATCGTGCCGCTCGCAGACTCTATGAACTCCGCCTCGCTTAACCCCATCGCCGCCCGGTTGGAGAGCTGGAAGATATTGCCGAGAATGTCCGAGTGCTCCCCCAAAAAGCCGCGTGTGGAGACACCCATCTGGCTCGCCCCCTGCAACACCTGATCCACCGTTTTGGTAAGGACGAGCCCCGGCAGGTGCGCCAGACAAGAGACCCGAAGCCCCGTCCCCGAATTCGTCGGGCAGGCGGTCAGGTACCCGAAGCGCGGACTGTAGGCGTATTTGAGAACGCTGCCTATTGAATCGTCGGCCTTGCTCGCCATATCCCACAGTTCGCAGGGGCGGAAACCGGAGTCCATTCCTTGAATTCGCAGGTGGTCCTCCTCATTTATCATCACGCTGAGCTTACCGCCGTCGTCGCGGGCCACGCCCCTTGAACCCTCGCCCTTAATCAGGCTCACGCTTGCCACGCGTTCCTCGACTAAGAAATGCTGTTCGAGTTTCCCTATCCGTCCGATGTTTATCACTTCAAATTCGTAAACGAACTTACGCCGCGAGGGGCCGCGAAACAACGCGGCGGCCTTATCAAAAATTTCCTCTTTCTCCGCTATTGAGGCGTACGCCGGAAACTTGTGCCCAAGCAGATTACGCGCCAGACGTATTCGGGTGGAAATCACCACATCCCCGTCCGGCCCGCCGCCGTCAAACCACGGCGGTATGTATCTCTTCCGCCTGCCCGTATCCTTCTCTTCCACAGCGCCGCCGCTCATTTCACGCTCGGAGTCAGGCTGCGTATTTCATCCCGTATAACGGCGGCCTGCTCAAACTCCTCCGCCCTCACCGCCGCGTCGAGCTCGCGCCGCAACCGTTCCAGGCCCGCCCGCCCGCCCCGCCGCCCCGCCGACTTGCCGTACCGCTTGCCCTTGTGGCCGCTCGTGCCGTGTATCTGGACAAGTATGCGGTCTAAACGCGGCTCAAAGGAGTCGTAGCACTCGGCGCACCCCAGCCTGCCGCCGGAGCGGAACTCCGAGAACGCCATACCGCATTTGCGGCACACGATGTCCTCTTCCTCCTCCGCCGCCGCCTGACCGACGCTCCCGCCCCCTTTTGGCTTGACGGTCACTTTGACATTCCCCGAACCCGACGAAGCCACCCCCCCCACCGCGCCGGCGAGCGCCTCCAAACCTTTCAAAATAATATCGCTGTCCGGGACGGGCACACCGCGCTCACGAGCGCACTCCTCGCATAGATGGAACGTCTCCGCCCCCTCCTCCCCAACATGTGTAAGGTGGACATTGGCCTCCCTGACCTTGCAGTCGTCGCAAAAGCACGCGCCGCCCTCGTCGGCATCGTCGTCCATATCCTCGCCAAAGCCTTCGCCAAACAAATCCTCTGCGTTCATAAAACTCTCCCAATGCGTTGGGGTTCCCGCCGCGTCTCTCTCTGTCCCTCGTCCGATACCCTCATAACCCGATACCCCAAAAAACGATTACAGCGCGACATTATGTAATATAATTATTTGTAACATATAACACACAAGATTCTTGCTTTTATATTTCGATACCCTCACACATAGCCCATTCCTGTAAAATATCCCGGACGACCCCCAACCCGCCCCTTTTCGGGCACAGCCTCACCTATTCATCCTCGTCGGACAAACCGTCCACATGGATGATGGTATACTCCTCGGACTCCAGGCAGTCGTAAATTTCCTCAAGTTCATCCTCGTCGGATTCGTCCCAAGAGTGGCTGTCGCCGTCGAGCCCGTCGTACTCAAGAAAGTCAATTATGGGCTGAAGCTTGTGCCCCTTAACAACAATATGCTGCCCCAGCGAGTCCTCTCCCTCCACGAGGTCCTCAACTTCAACATCGTTCTGAAAATCATAAACCGCCGTGACGGTGATTACCATCTTCATGGCGTACCCCTCCTTAGCTCTCTAAATAGTTAAATGTTTTTTATGCGCCCGCACGATACACAAAGTGCTATTTTTCCAATAGCCGCCCGAAAACCTGTTCAAACCGGCGGATACCGGTATCCGATAATATAGTATTTTCCGGTATTGGGTGGTAAATTTTTTTCAAGGCTTCGATTATGACCCCAAAACTCTTCGCCTTTGACTTAGACGGCACGCTGCTCGACTCCGGCAAGCGCGTAAGGCCGGCTAACGCCGCCGCGCTGCGCCGAATCAACGAAAGCGGCGCGGCGGTGGCCCTCGCCTCCGGGCGCTTAGGCTGCGGCGTCAGGCGCTACGCCCCCGAACTCGGAATCGACCCCGCCCTTGTTGTCCTAAACGGCGCCGAGGTCTACACAAGCTCCAACCCCGGAGCGCGGCGCGTCTACTACGCCCCGCTAAACGCCTCCTGCGCGGAGTACCTGATACACTACTGCCAAAACAAACCCGTGGCCCTCAATTTCTACTACGACGACAGGCTCTACTCCGCCAAAACGGACAAAAACGCCGAGTGGACGGAGCTCTACTATGAACAAACCGGCGTAAGCTACAACTTCATCGACAAAAACTTCTCCGCGGTAGCGGGCCTGCCCCCTTCAAAAATACTCTTCGTCGGCGCTCCGGCCTACTTAGACGAACAAGAGGCCCATTTTCAAGCAATGTGGGGCGAGGGCGGCGGCAACGCCGTCTACGTCTGCCGCACGTGGAACCACTACTTGGAATTCATGAACCCCAAAGCCACCAAAGGAATCGGCCTCGCGGCGCTATGCGACGCGCTCGGTATAAATATGTCGGAAGCCGCGGCCTACGGCGACGCCGAGAACGACATCCCCATGCTGACGGCCGTCGGCTGCGGCGCCGCGATGAAAAACGCGGAAACGGCGGTCAAACAAGCCGCCGGAAGGGTCACGGAAATGACCCACGACGAGGACTGGGTGGCGCGGGAACTTATCGGGCGGTTTGCGGTCTAACCGTACAAATGTAAAAAACTCCACACCGACTCCCGAACCATGAATTATATTATGTATGGAGATAATTCGTACAATAGAACCATAAACAAAGGGGGCATCTACAATGATAATGACGCGGAATAATGGCAGGTTCCTAAAAGCGGTGCTGACGGCGACGGCGCTGTTTGTGTGCTGGGCGATGTCGGGGTGCGGTGAAAACGGGGGGATTCTGTTGGGTTTCGGCGGCAACGGCAATACCGGCGGCAATTCATCGGGCGGTAGCGGGAGTGACAGACCGGGGCCCGGCGTCGAATCTTCTCTTGTGGGGGATTGGAAGATGTATTCTATCAGCACCAACGGCGAGACACGCGACACCGGTTACTATCCGTATGAAAGAACGCTCGTCTCCTTCAAGTCATCCGGTGAATTCGCTGTGACGGAATTCTACAAGGTGGGGAACGTTTGGGTTGAATATCCCGCGGTTGAAAGAGGTACGTGGCGAGTCCGCAATGATACGCTCTATTACTCCGACCCGAACGGCGAAGGGGAGAGGAACGAGCGGTACACGGTCACCGGGAACCGACTCGTTATGAAACAACATCAGATTAGGGAGATATGCGAGGATATTGACGATATATATAGCATAGTTCAACGACAATGCAGTCAACATGATTACTACTACGAATACACGTTTATAATGGTGGTCAACACCGCCGATTTCAAAAGCGGCCTCGGCGGTACGATTTACCCGTACAATCCTGTCCTGCGCGGGGAATGGATACTGCAGAACGGTAACAGCGAGTGCGATGACCCGTGGTGCTATGAGCGGATTTATTTCGGGAGTACCTCTTTTAGCGAGACCGGGGCCTATCGCTACATTACTAACGATAATAACGGCGACGGGAGATATTATACGAACGGCGGCAGCCTGTATTTGGTAATCGAGAACTGCTATTGGGACGACCAGTATATAAAACACTGTACGACGAAACGACCGGTTGTGCTGCCCTACAGCGTTTCAGGTTCCGGCAACAACCGGACGCTGACGATAAACGGCGACATATGGAGAGTCTGGCAAAGTCAGGGCAAAGCACGCGACAAAGATTCTTTCTTTCCGTTCGCCGCACTGCCGGCGTTGAAAGACCGGCGGTAGGGCCGTCGTCGAGCGGGCGGACAGTAAATTTAATTCTGACCGGCGCCCAAACGAACGCGAGCGCCGCGCATAAACGCGACTGTTTACTTAACGCGCTAACAGCGGGGAAAGAAAAAATGAACGTCAAAAAGTACACGGTAACCGGGGAAAATTTATTTGGTTTAGAGGAATTCGACACCGGCGACACCGGCGGCCTGAATTCGTCCGACGACGTCAAGAAGATGATGAAAGACAACATCGTCGAAATCGCCAAGCTCCAAGACAGGCTATACGCCGAGGGCAAAACCGGCCTGCTCATTATCTTTCAAGCCATGGACGCCGCCGGCAAGGACAGCGCCATAAAGCACGTGATGAGCGGGGTAAACCCCCAGGGCGTGGAGGTCGTGAGCTTCAAACAGCCGTCAACGGAGGAGCTGTCGCACGACTATCTGTGGCGGGCGGCAAAAGCCCTGCCGCCGAGGGGGAAGATAGCCATCTTTAACCGCTCGTACTACGAGGACGTCTTAGTGGTAAAGGTCCACAAACTCTACGAAAACATGAATTTGCCCGACCGCTGCAAAGGCAAGAACATCATCGAAAAACGGTACGCCCAGATACGCAACTTCGAAGATTATCTATGGGAGAACGGTATCGTCACCGTGAAATTTTTTCTGCACCTCTCCAGGGAGACCCAACTGAAGCGCTTCCTGGAGCGTATCGATAACAAGGACAAGAACTGGAAATTCTCGGACGCCGACGTGCGGGAGAGAAAGTATTGGGACGACTACCAAGAGGCCTACCGGTCGGCGATTGAGGCGACCGCGAGCAAAAACAACCCGTGGTACGTGATACCGGCCGACAAGAAATGGTACACACGAGCCGTGATATCAAACGTGTTGCTCTCCGTGATGAAAAAACTGAACCCGCGGTACCCGATTGTGACGAAAGAACAGGAGGAGGCGCTTGCCGAGAGTAAAAAGAAGCTGGAGAACCCGGAGTGACGCGGAAGCGCCGTGTTTCTAACCCGGCCTCCCCTAAGGGCCGTCCATCGCCACTCCCCCAAGTTCCCGCAACTCCCGTTCCCATATTTTTCCTGTAACCGGTTTTACCGCGGCAGATAAGTGTACAATTTTTCCAGCACCTCTTTAATGTCAATCGGCTTTCCGATGTGGCTGTTCATTCCGGCTTTTATGCAATTTTCTATGTCTTCCCTGAAGACGTTGGCCGTCATGGCCACGATGGGGACGGTTTTTGCCGTTTTTGTGTCCAGCGCTCTTATGCGCCGCGTCGCCTCGTAGCCGTCCATTTTGGGCATCTGCACGTCCATGAATATCATGGCGTATTTGTCCGGCGCTTCTGTGAACATACGTACGGCGTCCTCGCCGTTTTCGGCGCAGTCTATCGTCAGTTGCGTATGTTCGAGGAGCGACAGCACGATTTCGCGGTTAATCTCCACGTCTTCCGCTAAAAGGACACACTGCGCGGCGAAGCGCCCGGCGGCGTCGGGCGGTGTTTTTCCGTTTGCGTTGCCGTCACACTCCGACTCCAAACGCCCGTTACCCGCGGCGCGTTTGGCCTTGACGGTGAATGTAAAGGTTGACCCCGCCTCCGGCGCCGAGTCGACCCATATTTCGCCGCCCATCATCTCCACTATGCTCTTCGAGATGGCGAGGCCGAGCCCCGTGCCGCCGTACTTGCGCGACGTGCTGCTCTCCGCCTGCTGAAAAGACGCGAACAGCTTTTTTTGCTGTTCGGCGTCTATGCCTATGCCCGTGTCTTTTACCGATATTTGCAGGGTGCATATACAGTTTTCCTCCCCGACAAGGCGCGCATCGAGGCTCACCGTACCTTCTTCGGGGGTGAACTTGACCGCGTTTCCAAGCAAGTTGGTAACGACCTGGGCCAGCCGCTGGTCGTCGGCGATTACAACCTTTGGAACCTCTTTGTCAACGCGCACCGTGAGCGTCTGCCGTTTTTCCTCCGCCCGGAAGTTGACTATGTCCGCCGCCCGCTGAAGCATTTTCTCAAACTCAAATTCCACCGGCGACAGCTCAAACATATTGGCCTCAATCTTCGACATATCCAACACATCGTTGATTACGCCCAACAGGTGGCTCGACGCGGCTAATATTCTCGTGAAACAATAGTTCTTGCGGCCAATGTCCGTCGTTGACATACCTATCGTGGTCATGCCGGAGATGGCGTTGAGCGGCGTGCGCATCTCGTGGCTCATGTTGGCTAAAAAAGTCGTTTTCGCCAAACTCGCGGCCTCCACATCCGCTTTCTGTTTTGTCATCCGCTCCATCGCGGTAATATCCTGCAACAACGCGAGAAAACCGACGGCTTCCCCGTTTATGTCCTTGAGCGGCGCGACCGTGATATGGTACGACGTTTCCCCTTGTGTAAAGTATGTCTGCAACAAACCCTGCTTGGCGCGCGCTATGCTGCATTCGCTCGTGCCGCAAATATCAAATCCCCATGTGCTGCAGTGTCTGCCGATAGCGCCGTTTCGTTTGAGGCCTGTCGCGTCTTCAAGCGTCGCGTTGACGAATGACCACTTCATGTCCATATCGGTAACGGAGATGGGAAACGGTATGGCGTCGAGGATGGACTCGTACCAATGAGCCAGCGCCTCAAATTTTTTCTTCTCTCTCGCTATTACGGCGGTATCCTCGTAGACCACTTCCACGTGTCCCGCCAATACGTTGTTCTCGTCGTACAGGTAGGAGACAAGTACGTGGTAGTCGCCGCCGAACTGCTGAAAGTATGTCTCCTTGTGGCCGTTTCTAAGCCTCGTGACGCCGCAATTTTCGGTGTTGCAGATATTCGCGCCCCACTTGTAGCACTTCTTGCCCAATATCTCCTCGCGGGTCACGCCGAGAAACTTCTCCACCGCTTTGTTGACGAACGTCCACTCCATGTCCTTGTTTGTCACGGTAATGGGCGAGTTCACGGCGTCGAGAATGGATTCCAGCCAATAGACTTTTTCCCTATTGCTGACCCGTTCTCTTTCCAGCGTTTTGGCGAGACTGTTATTTTTGAGAAGCGTCAACGCCAATGCCGCGAGAGATATTACCAGCAAGGCGCTCGTAACGGCGACTAACATATATTCCCCCCACCGTTATTGTTTCGGTAACGGTTAATGCGACAGATATTCGTTCAGTTTTTCCAAAATTTCGTTAAAATCGAGCGGCTTTCCGACATGGCTGTTCATGCCGGCTTCGAGGCACCTGTCAATGTCTTCGCGGAAGACGTTGGCGGTCATAGCGACGATGGGAATTGTCAGCGCCGTCGGTACGTCCAACGCCCTTATGCGCCGCGTGGCCTCGTAGCCGTCCATTTCGGGCATCTGTACGTCCATGAAAATCATGTCGTACCTGTCCGGCGCCTCGGTAAACATACGCACGGCCTCCGCCCCGTTTTCCGCGCAGTCTATACCCAATTGCGTCGGTTCCAATAGCGCCAATACTATTTCACGGTTTATCTCAACGTCTTCGGCCAACAGTATGTGCCGCGAGGCGAAGATATTGGCGATATCCGCCGCCTGCGCTTTTTCCGCCTGTTTTTTGTCGACGCCCAGGCACTCGCTTAGAATCTCCGCGATGGCGGAGGGGAACAGCGGCTTGGAGAGGAATTTATCGACCCCAGCCCTCTTTGCCTCCTCCGCTATTGTGCTCCACTCGGCGGCTGACATCAATATCACCACGGGGTTCAGCTCGGCGGACGTGCGCCCCTTCAGTTCGCCCGACAGTTTTATGCCGTCCATATCCGGCATTTTCCAGTCCACAAAGTAGATGTGGTATGGCCCGTTTTTCTCCACGAGGGTGAGCGCAGCCTCCCCGCTTGACGCGGTATCGCATGACACGCCGAAGCTGTGCGCGATGTCGCTGGAGTACGCCAAAACTTCCGGGTCGTCGTCCACCGCCAATATGCGGACGTTATCTAAACTGATATCCAGGGATAAGAGCCCGGCCCTCCTTCCTCCGGCGCCGCGTTTGGCACGAAACGTAAAGTTAAAGGTCGAACCCTTGCCGAGCTCGGACTGTATCCATATTTTACCGCCCATCATTTCCACAATGTTTTTGGATATCGCAAGACCCAACCCCGTGCCGCCGTACTTGCGCGCGGTGCTCGACTCCGCCTGCTCAAAGGATTGAAATAGTTTTGTCTGCTGTTCGGGGGTTATGCCTATCCCGGTGTCGGTTACCGAAATTTGTACGGTATAGATACCGTTTTCCTCACTCATAATGCGTGCGGTAAGAACAATGTCGCCCTGCTCCGGCGTAAACTTTATCGCGTTGCCCAGCAGGTTGGTAATTACCTGAGCCAAACGCTGGTCATCGCCTACGAGAATAACGGGGATAGCCCGGTCAATGTGCACCGAAAATTTTTGCCGTTTTTCGTCTATGCGGAAGTTGACGACGTTCACCACCCGCCTGAGCATCTTTTCAAAGTGGAAGTCATCGGGAGAAAGCTCAAACTTGTTGGCTTCAATCTTTGACATATCGAGGATGTCGTTGATTACGCCGAGCAGATGGTTGGACGCGTCCTCTATTTTGGCGAAGCAGTAGTCCTTGCGCTCCGTGTCTGTGGCTGACTTTCCTATGGTGATCATGCCGATTATCGCGTTCATAGGCGTGCGTATCTCGTGGCTCATATTGGCCAGGAAAGCGCTCTTGTGCCTGCTCTCCATATTCGACTTGTTCTTGGCCGCGTCCACGCTTATCAGCACAAAACTCAACACCGCCGCAAAAACAATACCCAACGCGCCCAATATCACGGCCATGTCATGTACTTTTTTGTAGTATTCGTCTTTGAGTGCCTGGAGACCTAAGTACCAGCCGTTCGGGAGCGTTCGTATAAAACAAACCGTTGCCTCGTTTCGCCAATTTTTAAGCAATATCCCCGAGACCTTTCCGTGCGCCGTCATATCGTTTACCAACCGGGAAAGCGGGGTAACGGGGTTGGACATTTTGAGCCCTACAAACTCCGGATTGGGATGGGCAAGAAAAGTCAGGTCTTGGGCTACCAAAAAACCGTAACCGTTTTTGGTGAGGGCGGTATTGACGATTTTATCCCCGATGTGGCCGATTTGCGCGTCAATGCCGATAACGCCTATATAGCCGCCGTTATTGTCGTAAATGGCGCACGAATATGTTAAGATGACCTCGCCGGTTTCCATATTGGAGTACGGCGGCATTTCGACAATGCGTTCGCCCGACACGCCGCGGGCGGCTAAATACCAGGGCATATCGACGGGCGAATAATTTTCCGGCGGAACCGTGTTAAGGCCGTTGATAAAAACCGGTGTGTCGTAGGGTTTCTCAATGTAGCCGTAGAACCCGTTGATGTTCGCGGTATTATTGTTTTTCAACCGCAAATAGGCGGACATATCGTAGGTATACGTTTGCAACTCGGCGGCGGTGGCGCCGCGCTGTACTTTGCTGCGCAACGTTTTCGCGAAAACACCCAGCGTTGTCTGCGTTATCGCCATATCGGATTTGACTTGGGTCTCCACGATGTCCAATACGCACTCCGTGTTGCGCATCAAATCTTCCAGCACGATTCTGTTTACAAAAAGGTGACTTAACACAACCATCAGCAAAAACGCGAAAACCGTAAAAAGCAGCTGCGCGAGCAACAAACGCCTCGGTTCCCATTTTTTTACAAATGTACGGAATATTGACATACCCTCTCCTTAATTTCGTTTATACGGCGCTATTTACTCGTCTATATTAAGCATCATAATACCGTTGTCAACGTTCATCGCGAATTATCCGTATCAAGCCGCTCACGCCACCCGTCTATGAAAAAGGCGAACCGCAACGGGTCCGCCTCTTCGCATTTCGCCGCACGACCGAAAGCGGCGTTACTTTCCGGCAGGGGCCGGTACGGCGTCCGCGCCCTCATCTTCCAGCGGTTTCTCCTGTATGACCAAGTCAACCCTTCTGTTCTTGGCTTTGCCTTCCTTGGTGGCGTTGTCCGCTATGGGCCTGTCGAAGCCGTAGCCTACGGCGGTAAGGCGGTCAGCGGTCACGCCTTGCTCCACTAAGTAGTTGAGCACCCCGCCGGCGCGATCCTCCGATAGCTTCTGGTTGTAGTCTTTCGCGCCCACGTTGTCGGTATGCCCCTCGACCACGATGTTGGGGCCCTTGTAAACAATGAGAATACCCGCTATCTTGGCCAAGTTCTCTTTGAGGTTGGAGGTCAGCGTCGCCTTACCGCTCTCGAAGAGGATATCGGACATGGAAATGATGGTACCGCGCGCGTCCTTGCTCACGGATATCAGATCGCTCTGCAACTCGGCGAAACGTTTCTGCGCGTCCTGCATGACCTTGCGGAGGCGGGCGCGTTCCGCGGCCAAATTGGCCTTGGTCGCCTCAAGGTCGCCCTGCAACAGCGACGACTTAGCCTTGCTCGCCTCAAGTTCCTGCGCCAAATTGTAGGCGCGCCCGCCCTCTATGCGGTTGATAGTCTCGTGCAGACGATGCAAAACGTTTAGGAGCGAATCGCGGCTCGCGTTCATTTTGGCGGTCTTTAGCACATTGACCTCGCGCTCAAACAGCAGGAACGTCGACACCACGTGGGTGGAGCAGGCCGAAAAAGCCAAAGCGGAACCGCGTGAGCCGGGGTTGCTCTCAACAATCGAAAGCGCCGACTTTAAGCGGCCCTTAGCATCCACGTAGATGCCGGTGGCGGTGAGTACGCCGCTGCCCTTGAGCGCCGCGTAATCCTTGTCGAGTTTGGCTTCAAGCCCGGTAAGTTCCGACATCCTGTCCCGCGATACCTTGCCCTGAGCCGCCGCCGGCGCCGGCGCGGCTGCCTCCTCCTGCGCTGATACGAACATACCGGCGCCCATAAGCGCCATTAGCAAAATTGACGATATTCTTTTCATGTTACTTTGCCTCCCCTGCGTTGGCGTTTACGCTGGCCAAAACCCTTGCGTAGGTCTCAACCTGCTCCCGACTGCTATTAAGCGCGGCCTCGGATACGCTCAAAGCCTGACCGCTCACCTGTAAGGAGTGGCGCGCCAGCGCTATGCGGTAGTAGGACGCGGCGAGGTCGGCATAAGCCGCGGATTCCGCTACGTCGGTGGTCGACGCGGCCTTGGCAAAGTAGCCGTCGGCGGCGGCAATCTCCTCTCCCTGAAGGTTGATGGCGACGGCTTCTGCCCTTAGGTATCCCGCTTCCGTCGTCGTACGCACTTGTATTGGACGGTAAGAGGGTCCGCAGGAGACAGCCAACGCAAGACTCAGCGCCGCAAGCGGCAACAGCATTCGTCTTAACATATTAACTCCCCTTTGCTTGGATGGTTTTTATGGTGTTTTGATAAAAAAGCCGACATAATACCGCGATCGCGCAAAAACCGGACAAACCGCGTCGCCGCGCACACCGCTAAAACATCATTTACATAATTATATAATATAGTATACGGCAACGCCAGCAATCAATTTTTTTTGATTTTATACGTGGGCCGCCCGACCGCCTATCATCCGCGCCGATTCCATCACCGCCTCAGACAGCGTGGGGTGGGCGTGTATCGCATCCGCAATTCCGTCTACCCCGGCGCCGGAATTTCTCGCTAATAGCAGCTCGTGAATCAATTCGGATGCCCCGGCCCCCACGATGTGGGCGCCCACTATCCCCCCCGTCGACGGGTCGGCCAGTATCTTGACGAACCCTTCGGATTCATCCGCCGCCACCGCCTTGCCGCAAGCCTTGAAAGGAAACGCCGCCTTCACAAACGGCGCGCCCCGCATCGCCGCCTGCTCCTCTGTAAGACCGAACGCCGCGACGGAGGGCTCGCAGTAGACGACGGAGGGGACCTCCGCCGGATCGACGCGCGGACTCTTGGGCGGAGCGCCGGCGATGTGCTCGGCGGCAATCTCGCCCTGCCGAGAGGCCGCGTGGGCGAGCATCGGAGCGCCGGCCACAACGTCGCCTATCGCGTATATCGATTTCACGCCGGTCTGATAATAATCGCCGGTCTCAACGAATCCCCTCACGGTATTGATACCCACCGCGTCAAGCCCGACACCCTCCGTGTTCGGCGCCCGGCCGGTCATCACAAAAATCTTGTCAACCGACACATCGACACCGGCGCCGTCCGCCCCCCTTATCACCGCGTTTACCGAACCGTTGTCAACCCTGTATGAGGATAACGTTGATGCCGTGTAAACCTTCATCCCCCGCTTCATAAACGACCGCCTGACAAGCGCCGAGACCTCCCCGTCGGAGGCAGGCAACACCCTGTCCGCCATCTCAACGATATGCGCGTCCGTACCGAAAGCCTCCATGATATGGGCGAACTCCGCGCCGATAGCCCCCGCGCCCACGATAAGCGCCCGACGGGGGAGTTCTTTCATCATCAGGGCGTCGTCGGAGGAAAGTATGGATTTGCCGTCGAACTCAAAACCCGGCAGCGATTTGGGGCGCGACCCCGCGGCGACGATTACGGCGCGGGCGGAGAGGGTGCGTTCCGTATCAACGGCGCTTACCGACACCTCATGTTCGGAGACGAGACGGGCCGTCGCCGTTATCAGTTCCACTTTATTCTTTTTGAGCAGATAAGCCACCCCCTTGGAGAGCGTTTCTGCCGCCTTACGAGAGGCGTTGAAGACGTTCTCGTAACGAAACCCGGAAGTATCAATCCGTACGCCCATTGATTCGAGCCGCCCTTTGTTCCTGTAAATCTCCGCCTGCCTGATGAGCGCCTTGGTGGGTATGCACCCGATATTGAGGCAGACCCCGCCCACGCTGCCCCGCTCAACCGCGGCGGCTCTAAGGCCGAGTTGCGCCCCGCGTATGGCGGCCACGTAGCCGCCGGGGCCGGAACCGATAACTAACAGGTCATAATCGTAACTTGTTGACATTTTTTGTGTTGATACCCCATAACGCTTAGGTGAATTTAAAGTCAAATATGCGAGGCTCCAAAAAAGCCGTCACAATTTTATAGAATATAGTATATACTTTCGAGTCAAAAACCGAAAATTTTATAAAACGGACGGCAGAATTTCCACTTTTTCCGAACTTTTCGGCAAATTTCCCGCAATCGGTACGTTGACGGCAACGTACGCATCCTCCTCGCTACTCGGCGGCATCGCCCCCGCTTACGAAATCATCGAAAAAATCAATCCCGAAAACCCCGTTGAAACCCCGGAGACGCGGGGCGGAAAGGCTAAAAGGGCGTGGAACGCTCTGCTGATTTCGGCGGCGGTGATGTTTATGCGGAACAGGTTTTGAGACACATTTGAAAAAAAGTTTATTTTTTTTCTTGACATTGAGCGGCGCATATATTACATTATTACTATAAAACAGTCGCTTCGGCTCCGCTCAGCGACCTAAACCAAGAAAAGCCCATTGAGCGTAGTCGAAATGGGTGCGGTCGAAGTGGGCGCGGTTTGTAAAATGAAATCGTACTATTAACAATGTCATTGCAAGGCAGGTTTACTATGATGGCAACATTGGCTTTATTGGGTATGGGCTGTATCTTATCTATGCTATTCTTTGCGGCGCGGGACGTGGATTTGCGTCGTTTTTGTTTTGCCCTGTTTCCACTTGATGCCCCCCCCCCCCCCCACAGTTCTTATTGTTCTAATTCGGCTCTTTCAGTCCGCTTCATACATTATATTAAATTATCGTTTTTACTTACCGCTATCCGGCAACGCGAAGGGCGAATACCGCTCGGCGCGGCTTTTCGCTTTGCTTGCCATAGAATTTTGTCAATTAACGTTTATCGTTTTAGTTTTCGTTTTTCATTACGGGCGAACACACCGGCGGCTTTGCCGCCGAGCCGCCCTTACATATTTCATTTAACGTTTAATCAAAAGGGGGTTGCGGTATGAGGTTTTTGAATCGGCAGGCATGGTTGATGTTGTTGGCGGCGGCGTTTTTGGCGATGGTTTTGATGGGGTGCGTGGACGGCGGCGGCAACAACCCTGATGACTATGACGGAAACGGAGACGGCGCTGGCGGAATTGTGGGGGATTGGATGCTGGATGGTGAGGTAGATTATCGGGAGGGTGAAATCCAAGTAGTTTCGTTTGAATCTTCGGGCGGGTATGTATCGACGGGTTTCAAGAGAGTAGGAAATTTTTGGATTGAGAGTAATATGATTTTTGATGAACGTGCCGTGTTTCGGTATAACGCGGTTGGTTCGAAGCTCATTGTGACCATGGGAAATGTCTGGGAACAGGAAGTGTGGCAGTATAGCATTTCCGACAACAAATTAATAACAACAGATTGCTATGGGGGAGACGAAGACAGACAGTGTTCGGAAATAACTTATACAAGGGTCAGTATTAGCGATGTCAGACGTTCGCTTGGAACGGTTTATACTCAAAATCTGGCCTTGAAAGGGTATTGGGTTTTGCAGGGCGGCGACGGGAACGACTTCATTCGTTTTGTACACGGAGGGCCCATGTGTTATTTTTGGGGAGAAGGACGTGGAAGTTACATTGACGCCGACTATTGGTATACGGTTGGCGACAGGCTAATCTTGGTTGACGAGAACGACCCCGATTATACAGTCGAATTAACATACAGCGTAACCGGTGCGGGCGACGATAGAACGCTGATGATAGGCGGCGACACGTGGAGAATCAGAGGCCGCGACGATAGCGACGATACTGGAGTACAAATCCCTCCCGATACTTTCACTACCGATACTATCCCTCGCGATACCATACCCATAGCCAAGCGTCCGGCGTTGTTTGGCTATAGGAAAGGGAAGTAGCCGGTATTGTATCATGGGCGGCCCCCAAGCCGCCCTTAAAATTACAGTCCGAACCGTTTCTTTATTTCGTCGATAGGAACGCCTTGGGCGAGGAGGTCGAATATCTCCGCCCTGCCCGCTATCATGCCCCGCTTTTCTGCCGTAATCAGATTTGATGTTTGGTCCATCAAAAACTTCTTCCGGCTCATTATTCGGGCGCGCTCTTCTTGGTCCTGGCTTACCTCCAGCAACAATTCCGTCGCCATGCCTACCTCCTCTTTGGTTCTTATGATATTGTTGATTATTTCCCTATACTTCGGGTCTTGCGCGTACCCGAAAAAGAGCCCCCACATCTCTATGCCCGTCAATTCCTCCACCCGCTTATTTAGCGTATAGTCCAACTTGCTCATTTCTATCACCACAATTTTGAGCAGGTCGCAAAACACGCCGCC
>JAITCM010000025.1 GCA_031283085.1 Chitinispirillales bacterium
CATACGTTCTACCGAGCGATGCACCCCTAACGGGGTGCAAAAAACAAATCAGCAATAGAGACGCCCTATTAGCGGTGTCAAAACGCTGATAACTAGCCATAAAAACCGTATCCAACAAGGATGCCATATTTGGTTCTTCCCACCATAAACCCTGAAGCGCCCAAATTTTGTGTAAATGTTTTTTTAAGAGTTGTGACTTTCTGGATTGGCTTCGCCGAGATAAACAAGTTGCTTCGGCGCTTCGCGCCTCGCAACTTGTTTATCTCGCCGTAGGCAACTTGTTTATCTCGCCGTAGGCAACTTGTTTATCTCGCCGTAGGCAACTTGTTTATCTCGCCGTAGGCAACTTGTTTATCTCGCCGTAGGCAATCCAGTTATATCAACCAAAACTAATTTACACAGATTTTGAGACAGCCTCGTTAAAACCGCAGCTTAGGGTAAATAACCGACTGTTTATTCAAATAAGGCTTTAGCTTGTCCCAAGACACGAGTACGGCTTGCGGACCCTCGACATAAGGGGCGATTCTATAAGTATTATACGCAAAAGTTATCCCTTGCGGGTCATCAAATGACATGATATAGCCGTCGGGGACAAAACTTTCTTCCTCCGCGTAACCGTCTTCATCTAACGAGTTCAGGCCTTTGCCTTCCAAATATTGTTCTACTATCGATTTTGTAACGCTCTGTTCCCACCCTTTGACGAATATGTCTTGCGGCTCTACTCTTTTGCCGTCCGCAAGGTTGTAAAGGCAATTTTGGGCGCTGTATCCACCGTGCGCCCCGCAAGTATAATCGCCATAAAACGTAATATACTGCAAAAAACCGGAAATCGGAAAAAATACCGTATCGTGATGGGAAAAATAGTACATACAATCAGAATTGCCGTCGTCTCCTGACGCACTCCGAACCTCGTCAACGTGCCCTTTTACCACGCTCTTTACGACTTCGGATGGTTCCAACCCCGCGTATTTTTTATTGAAAGCCTGCTCAATGAAATTTTTCCGCAATTCAGCCAGGGCGGAGGAATCCCCAATCGCCGTCGGGTACGTAAAAGACACTCGGATATCATCAATTTTGTTGACGGTGTCGGAAACGACGAGTTCAAACTTCTTGAAAGCGGCATTGCCACTTTCATTGTTGTTTACGGTCGCATCAATAACGGTAACGGCGCCGGTGTCTGCGTAATTACTCTTTTTGAGAGAAGCGCCGCCATCATTATTCCTTTTCGTACAGCCGAATTCCGGCGATAACGTTATCAGAAAAACGAGCGCGAATAAAAAAACGGTTTGAATCGCCTTTTTGTTAAGCATCGTCCCCACCCCTGTTTTAAACGACATATTCCCTTGCTTTTCAATTGTTTCCCGTAAAACCGTTTTTAGTATCCCTGTAAAGCCTATTGCCTCCTCTTCAACTCCTCCTGTATCTCCCTGTTACCGGGCTCCAGTTCCTTGGCTCTCTGCAAGTGCTTATTGTACTCCGCCTGATTTTTCTGCGCCTTGGCCAACTTCGCCAAACCGAGCTCCGCCAGCGCGTATCTCGGCTCCAATTTCAGCGCCCGTTCGAAAAAAGCCTTGGCTCCGTCGTAGTTCTGCTGCATCAGGAAGATGTTCCCGCGTTCGTAGACGGCCGGCGCGTAGTTGGGGTTGTTGTAACCCACCTGTTTGAATATCTCCATCGCGTCCTCAAAGTTGCGCGTGGCGACCTTTATCCTGCCGGACAGCATGAGCCCCTCGATGTTCCCCGGCTGCTTTGACAGTATCTCATTGGCTATGCCCACCGCCTCGGCGTTCCTGTTGCCCATGGCGACTAATGCAGTGGCGTACTTGATGAGGTAGGCCGGCTCCCTCTTTTGGTCAATGACCGCCTTCCACTCAACGGCGGCCTCCATATTCCTGCCAAGAGAGAGGTAGCCCTCGCCCAGCGCTATGCGGACCTCAATGTCGACCGGTGAGCCGCGCGTGTTGCTCTTGATTCTCTCCAAGAGCTTCAAACCTTCGTCGTTCCTGCCTGTCCTCATGTAACCCCTGGCCAGCATCGGCATGATTTTGGGGTCGTTGGGTTTTAGGGCGTTGGCCATTTCAAGGAACATCATTGCGTCGGCCGGCATATTGCGGGTAACGAGCAGGTACTCACCCACCCTCATGATGGCGTCGGCGTTTTTCGCCTCTATGGTGATGAACTTCTGGAACGCCTTGAGCATATCTTTGTCCTTGCCCTGCGAACCGTACATCATACCCAGCTCGTACCACGCGCGGGAGATGGTGTCGGAGATGGCGACGCATTTCTCGAACATCTGCTGCGCCCTGGACGGATTGTTCTTGCGCGAGTGGTAGATACCCGCCTGAAGGAAGTTGCGGTAATCACGCGGGTAGGCCGCTGTGTTTTCCTCATAGACCCTGATAGCGGCGTCAACGTTTTTCTTGTCCTTCCCCTCGATTAATTGGGCGCGCTTGTAGGCGGCGTCTTGATCCTTGACCGGGGGCGGGCCCTTCAAGTACTCGTCTATGGCGGCGGCCGCCCTGTTGTAGTCGCCCTCTTTCTCGTACGCGAGCGCCAGCGACCTTATCACCTCGCTCCTGTTGGGCACCGGCGTCTTGGAACCGCGGGAGGCCATCCTGAACTTTTCAAGCGCGTCTATGGCCGCCTTGGGATTATTAGATTCCTGAGCGCTCCTGCCCAATGTATAATAGTACTCCGTAGACGTGTTGTCCTTTACCATGGACAGATACTTGAACGCGTCGGCGTACTGCTTCTTCTCAAAAGCGTTGTCGCCTACAATCTGCGCCGTCTTGGAGTCGGACGCCTTGTCGAGGAACTTTTTATAGGCATCAATCGCCTGATCCGTCCGCTTCTGCTGCATATAGAGATCGCCCAAAGTTTTGTACTCGTTAACCGCTTTGGGATTGAGCATTATGGCCTGTTGCAGATTCTGCGACGCGCCGCTCAAGTTGCCGGATTTGAGCTGGCAGTCGGCGAGTTCGCCGAGGTAGTCGGCGTTCCTTGGGTCAAGTTTGGAAGCCTGCTCGTACATGGAGGCCGCCTTGGAAAATTCGCCTTTTGACTTATGCAGGGCCCCGAGCTGAGAATACACACCCACATCGGCTTCGTTTGCGTTAATCGCCGCCGCGAACGCCGCCATCTTCTCGGCTTCGTTGCCGGCCTTCAATACAAGACCGACGTACCTCTTTAGAAAGCCCTTCGCGTTAGGGTCGGCCTTTAGCACCGCGCGGTAGGCGGTCAACGCGCCGGCTTCGTCCTTGCGGTCAAAGAGGGCATCGCCCAATTTTCTGTTGGCCTCAATGTCCTGCGGGCGCAACGCGGCATACTGCTTAAGATAGTTGACGGCCATGTCGTTGGCCCCGGTGCGGCGGCTGACCTCCTCCAGCATCTTGAACACTTCGGGGTCTTTGTTAAGCGGGGTGCCTATCTCTTTGAGGACCGTGAGCGCCCTCGCGTTGTCGTTCGCCTGGAAAGCGGCCGTCCCGTACATCTTTATAAACTCAGGCTTCTTTGCCTCCTCGCCATGCACCATGGCGAAATATCTGACGGCATCCTGATACTGTTTGGTGCCGTACGCCTCCTTAGCCACCATGAGCGCAACCGCGTTATCGGTGGAGTTACGCTCCAAATACTTCTTGTAAGCGCGCATCGCCTCGGCAGGTTTCTTCTGCCTGGTGTAGAGATCGCCCAGCGTCTTGTGCTCTTTCGACGCCTTGGGATCCATCAACACATACTGCTCATATGTGGTTATAGCCTCGTTTATCATGCCGGCGGCCTCCTGGCTCTGCGCCAGCGCGGCCAACAACTGCACATCGTTCCTGTTCTCTTTGACCGCCTTTTCAAAGAGCGGCACGGCCTTGGCCGGCTGCTTCTGCTCGCGGTATATGTTACCCAACTTTATGAGCAAAGCCGCGTCGGCCTCGCCGGCGGCAATGGCCCCTTCCATCGCGGCTATCTTATCCTGCGGAGCGCCGCTGCCGTCCATGAGCTCTACATAGCGCTTGTGGAAACCCTTTGCCCTCGGATCAACGGCCAACGCGGCTTTGTAGGCGGCAAGCGCACCCGTCCTGTCCTTGCGATCGTACAGCAGGTCGCCTAACGTCCTCTGCATTTCGGCGTCCTGCGGCTTGATGGACACATATTTCCGCAAGTGGTTTACGGCGTCCTCCCGTGCGCCCATCCGACCCGCGAGATCGTAGAGCATCTTTACATACTCCGCGTTCTGCTGGTTCATGGCGGAGAGCGTCTTGTAGGTGTCCACAGCCCTTAAATTGTCTTTATTCTCAAACGCCGCCCTGCCTATCATCTCTAAAAACGCCGGATTCCTCTCCTCGCCCTTCACCATTGTGAGGTACTTGACGGCCTCCGGCCAATTCTTGGCCTTAAACGCCTCTTCGCCCACGAGCCTCGCCGCGGCGTTGTCGGCGCCCTTCTCCAAAAACTTCTTGTAGGCCTTCACGGCCTCGGCGGGCTTACGTTGCTGGACGTAGAGGTCGCCCAGCATCTTGTACTCGGCTGTGGCGCTCGGGTTCATCAAAGTGACCTGCTCTAAGGCGAGCACCGCGCTGCCGGTGTTCCCGCTCTTAACATGGCAATCGGCTATCGCCGCCATAACGCCGGTATTCTTCGCGTCCAGCTTCATCGCTTGCTCAAGCACGGGTATGGCGGCCTTGCAGTTGCCACCCGCCTTGTATAGCTCGCCCAACTGGGCGTACATCGGCGCGTCGGCCTCGTTCGCCGCGATTGCGGCGTTGAGCGCCGAGATTCGCTCGGCGGAAGACGACTCTTTCAGCAGGTCGACGAACCTTTTGTGGATACCCTTGATGGAGGGGTCCAACTTCATCGCCGCTCTGTAGGCGGCAAGCGCGCCGGATTTGTCGCCGTTGTCAAAGAGCATATCCCCCAGCGTCTTCTGCATGGAAGCGTCGCCCGGCACGAGCGCCACGTACTTCTTCAGGTGCTCCGAGGCGCCGCGCGGGTTTCTGTTCAGCGTCTCTATTTCGTAGAGCTTCTTGAGCGACTCCGCGTCCCTGGGGTTGGCGTCGGATAACTGCTTGAAGAGCATACCCGCCCTGGCGTAATTTTTCGCCTCGAAACACGCGGTACCGAAGTTTCTCAGGTAATCGGCGTTACCGGCGTCGGTGCCGGAAACCATCCCGTAGTACTTGCTCGCCTCCGCCCAGTTTTTCTGAGCGTACTCGTGGTCGCCCACAAGACGGGCTATCTTGGTGGCGGTGGGCACCTTCTCCAAGTACTTCTTGTAGGCGGCGACCGCCTGCGGCATCTTCTTCTGCTGCACGTACAGGTCGCCCAGCGACTTGTACTCGGCGGTGCTGCCCGGACTGGACAGCGTGACCTGCTCGTAGGTCAGGATAGCCTCGGCGGTTCTGCCCGACTTTTCCTGGCATAAGGCCAAAGAGGAGAGCAGCGCCGTATTCTTGGGATTAATCGCTAAGGCTTTTTGGTACATCTCGGCGGCCTTTGAGAAATTGTCCTGCTTCTGGTACTCGTTGCCGGCGGCGGTCAGGACCGCCTCGTTGGCCTCATTCGCGTTGACGGCGGCTATAAGCACCGGCATAAGATCGCTCGTCGGCGCTTTGTCTTTCATGAGTATGGCGGCGTAATTCTGGTACATTCCCTTTATGTTCGGGTCAGCCTTGACCGCCGACCTGTAAGACGCGAGCGCGCCGCTCATGTCGCCGGAGGTAAACTGCATATTACCCAGCTCCCTGTGCCCCTCGGCGTCATTGGGCCTTAGTGTGAGCAACGCCTTGAGGTGGGTGGATGCCGCCGCATTGTTCTTCTGCTTTATGGCTATCTCGTACAGGCTCTTCTGTATGTCGGCGTCCTTAGGCTGCAGGCCGGCAAGCTCTTTCAGCGTCTCGTAGGCGGTCTTGAGGTCGCCGGATTTTTCGGCGGCCTTCGCCACGCGGATACGCGACGGGACATCCTTGGGGTCAAGGGCAATGATGCGCTTGTCGGCATCGGCAAGAGTACCCGCGTCGCCTGTTTTTTCACTGCACTCCGCGAGGTCTTTCCACAGCCTCAGGTCGTTGGCCTCTACTTTCAGCAACGGAAGCAACACGCCGCGGGCCGCCAAATAGTTCTTCTCCGCCATATATATCTTGGCGAGCATAAGCTGCGGGTCTTTGAGCGACGGGTCTCTATGCAACGCCGACTCGGCGGCGTCGCGAGCAAGGTCGAAACGCTTGAGATTCCACGCGGCGTTCATCATACCCACAGCCGCCTCGGCGGTAGCCTGCAGCGTGAAGCTCTTTTGGAAGCTGCTGAGCGCCTCGCCGTGCTTCTGCCCTTTCAGGTGATACTCGCCCAGGGAGAGGTGTATTTTGGGGTTGTTCGGGTCAAGTGAAACGAGCTTCTTCTGCGTGGCGTTGGCCTTCTCCGCCTGCCCCGACTTCGCGTAAAGGTCGGCAAGGCGGGCGTAAGCCTCCACATTGTTCTTATCCCTGGATATCGCCTTCTCCAAAAAACCGATGGCCGCGTTGGGATTTCCCAACCCCTCGTTTACCTGCGCCATAAGGAGCGCGATGTCCGGCACGACCTTGCCGTCCGGGTCGGCGCGGTTCAGCGGCGAGAGCGCCGACTCGGCGTCCCTGAAAGACTTGCGGGCCAAATGGGCGCGTCCGAGCTTCTCACGCGCCGCGAGGGCGGCCGGAATCGACGCGCTGCCGAACTTCGCGACGGCGGCACCGTAGGCCTCCACGACGGCTTTGGAATCGGCCTTAGTATTCTCTAAGGAGACCGCCCAGGCGTACAAGTCCTCCGCCGTCAGCATGGACTTATTGGCTTTATCAAAGTTTTGGACGGCGCCATTGTAATCGGCCGCGTCGTAATACAGCCTGGCAAGCTCTATTATCACCTCAGGTTTTGGCGTGGACTTGTCGCTGGCCGCCTTATTGAAAAACTCTATCGCCGCGTCCGTCTGCCCAAGTTGCTTGTGCGCCAGCGCTATCCGTAGCGCAAGCTCGCCGTCCATCTGCCGGGCAAGCGACTTCTTCATGAGGGGCAACGCGTTGCTGAAGTCCTTCGCGTCATAATATATGCGCCCCAGCTCGCGGTTCGCCACCACGTTGTTGGGGTCGCTCTCCACAACCTTCTCAAGCGCCGCCTTGGCCTCCTTAGCCTTGCCTAACCCGATACAGGCCCGCGCGAACTCCCAGCTCGCCTCGCCCGTCTGCCGGATTTCCATCGCCTTTTCGGCCATCTCCTTAGCGTTGTCGGGCTGTTTTAGCGTGTTGTAGACACGCGCCGCGCCGAGGTAGGTGTCGTAGTTCTTTTCGTCCATCTTCATACCGACGAGATAACAAGCCAGGGCCTTCTCCGGCGCGTTCAAGTTCTCGTGGGCGAGGCCGATGCTGGCCCAAAGCTGCCCGTCCCTGCTCGTCGGCGGTATCTTATCGTCGGCGTACCTGACGGCCTCGGAGTAATTCTCCGCCCTAATCATTTTGTAGAACGTCTCATCCGCAAACGCGGCGACCGCGAAAGCGACGACGATAAACGGACACAAGAGATACCCGGTAAAGCGATGTTTCATCTTGCCCCTCCAAAACATTTTTATTAAAAAGTGCGTAAATTTCACGATATTTCCGCTTCCAAGCCTGCCCCCGAAACCGCGCGGACGCCTCACAAAACATACGGCCACCCCCGACAAACCGCCAATCGGAACTTTCGGGGCCGCAAATCCATGCCGGTACAGCCTACGTAATATATTACATAAACTAATGCCGTAATCAAAAAAAACACCGCCCAAAGAAATATATGTTATCGGCAGCGTAAAATTAAAATTTTTTTGTATTTTTAACTTTTTGCTTTTTTTGTGGCTTTTTGGGCAGGATAATGGTATATTACCATAAGAGGGGGCAAAACGCGGCCTTAGATGCGTCAACTTCAGGCTAAAATTAACATTTGGAGGGCATTATGAACCGACTAACCCGTTACCTTTCGGGCGCATTCGCCGCCCTGCTTGCTACCGCAACGCCAACGTTGTGTGCCGACCTGTTGCTTGACGACTTTACCGACGCAACCGCCTCGCACGGCAAGTGGGTAAACAAGAACAGTACCTTCCTGAGCCACGACGTGGCCGGCGGCAACTGTACATTAGTGAACAGTTCACCCACATACGCCGGAGAGTACTCTCACGATTTCGGCGCAAGCAAACCCGCCACGTTTACGCTCTCTTACGTCCACAAGTCGACGCAAGGCCGCGATGCCGGAGCTTTCTTCTGCCGGCAGCCGGGCAACGAGTTCTCCGGCTACTTCATCACGCTGAGAGGCAGTGACTTGTTTGTGTGGAAATTGAGCAACGGCAACAGCGGAGGTAACTCGATTTTCTCAAAAACAGTGGGATATGCCCTAAATAGCGCCGGCAACAAAATCACCGTCAGCAAAAGTAGCACGAAATTCAACGTATTCGTGAATGACGTCTTTGCGGGTAGCTTCACCGATGCCACGTACAACTCCGGCGACCTCTCGCTATTCATAGACCCCGAAACAAGGGCCGTGTTCGGCACGGTACAGGTCACCGACACTTTCAAGGAAGGTTCGCCGCAGACTTCGTTTTCCGACGATTTCAACGGCAACAGCCTCAGCGGATATTGGCAGATTCTAAAATCTCCGTCGACCTCGCCGTCAATAGCGATAAACCAGGCCAACAACGTACTGACGATTAAAACCGCCACTGATGACGCCGCGTGGATGTATATAGAATTTGAACACTTAAACTTCACGGCCAAGGTCGAGGCGAGCCACCGGTCGGGCTTAAAATCGTCCGCATACGGGTTCGTCCTAATCGGAGACGCTCAACCGGGACAGAATATCCCCATGGCCTACTTCGCGATAACCGGAGATCGGGAGTACGCAATGTGGGCGTCAGGCACAACGGCCAACTACACATCCAGCCCGGCGATTTTGGGCGCGGCCAGCGGCGGCCAGTTCTTCGTTGACCGTTTGGAGGTCAGGAAAAGCGCCGGCTCGTCCGCGTATGAGTTTTGGGCGAACGGGACGCAACTCGCCGCATATCCGGCCGCAAATGTAAATTTCAATGTGGTGGGCGTAGGCATCTTCTGCTACGGCGACCTTGAGATAGCCTTTGATAACTTCTCCATCCTCAAAGAGGGCACAACATCAATCGACCGCGGCTCAAAGCAAATCTCATGCAACCCGTCGTCCGTGACAAACCGCGACCACACTTTCTACGATATGCGCGGAAGAAAACGCTACATAACAACGTCAACCGCCGGACGCGCTCAAACAAGAGCGGCGGGAATATACGTCAACAAAAACGGGCGTGACGTGGCCGTCAGAAAAGGAAAACCGGTTGGCGAATAACGGTTATAATCTATAAGTATTAACCGTCCGCCGGCCGGTTTCGGTACGCCTTAACAACCAAAAGGACGCAACCTTTGCTACCTGACATAGAAATCGCGAAACAAGCCGCCGCCGATATGCTAAGAATCACGGAAATCGCCGACAAGCTGGGGATTCATCATGATGATTTGGAGCCATACGGGCGCCACATGGCGAAGATTTCCGAAACGCTGTTCGCGAAGATTGCCGACCGGGAGGACGGCAAACTCATTTTAGTGACCGCCATAAACCCGACTCCGGCCGGCGAGGGCAAAACCACGGTTTCTATCGGGCTTGCTCAGGCTATGGCAAAGACAGGCAAGAACGCGGTATTGGCGCTTCGCGAACCCTCACTCGGTCCGGTCTTCGGGGTTAAGGGCGGCGCGGCGGGCGGCGGGTACTCGCAGGTTCTGCCCATGGAGAATATAAACCTGCATTTTACGGGTGATACGCACGCGATTACCGCCGCCAACAACCTCCTCTGCGCCATACTCGACAACCACCTGTCCCACGGCAATACGCTCCAAATAGACCCGCGGCGCATAATGGTTGACAGATGCATGGATATAAACGACAGGACGCTGCGGAACTGCGTCATAGGGATAGGCAAGAAGGGCGACGGAATCCCCCGCCAGGACAGCTTCCGCATTACGGCCGCCTCTGAGGTTATGGCGATACTCTGCCTCGCAAGCGACTTAAGCGACCTGAAATCGCGGCTCGGCAGTATCCTCGTAGCGTACAGCCACGGCGACAAACCCGTCTTCGCCCGCGATTTGCGGGCGCACGGCGCGATGACCGCCCTGCTGAGGGACGCGATTAATCCGAATCTCGTGCAGACAATAGAACACACGCCGGCTATAATTCACGGCGGGCCTTTCGCCAATATCGCCCACGGTTGCAGCTCCGTCCGCGCCACAAAACTCGCGCTTAAGCTGGGCGACTACTGCGTCACCGAAGCCGGCTTCGGCTCCGACCTGGGCGCCGAAAAGTTCTTTGACATCAAGTGCCGCAACGCCGGCCTGAAGCCTTCATGCGCCGTCATTGTGGCAACGGCACGCGCCCTCAAGTACAACGGCGGCGTCCCCCCAAACGAACTTGACCGCGAAAATACGGACGCTCTGAAAAAAGGCGCGGCTAACCTGCGGGTTCATATCGAAAATATACGGAAGTTCGGCGTCCCCGCGGTCGTCGCGGTAAACCGCTTCCCCTCCGATACCCAAGCCGAATTAGCGGCCGTACGGGATTTCTGCGCCGATATGGGCGTCCCGGCGCCACTCTCCGAGGTATTCTCAAAGGGCGGCGACGGCGGGATTGAGCTTGCCGAAACGATATGCGAAACCATAGAAAAACTCGACGGCGCAAAAACATTCGCCCCGCTTTACCGCAACATTATCCCGCTAAAGGAAAAAATCAACAACATAGCCCGCGAAATCTACCGCGCCGACGGCGTGATATACACGGCGCACGCCGAAAAAGCCATCAAAGAAATTGACGCCCTAAATTTAGGTGATATGCCGGTATGCGTCGCGAAAACGCAGTACTCGCTCTCCGACGACCCAACGCGCTTAGGCAAACCCGAAGGCTTCAATATAACCGTACGCGACGTAAAACTCTCGGCGGGGGCGGGCTTCGTCGTAGTGTTGACAGGCGACATAATGACAATGCCCGGACTCCCGACGACACCGGCGGCCGTGAATATCGACTGCGATAACGACGGAAGTATCACGGGACTGTTTTGATTAATACGGCACGAGGATTATTGTCGCCATCGCAACAACCGTACGACATCATTCTCCGGACAAATCTTTCCGTGCGCGATGCTGTTACGCATCTCATACAGCAGTTTTATCCGTTCACGCGCCGATTCGTCCGGAATATACAGCAAGAATTCCGGCGTTTCGTATCCGCTACTGTTCCTGCGTTTATTGCGCATTAGAAAAATTATCGTCGCCAATTCCAAATCGTCCGGCGAAGTTATCGGCTCCTTATATGTGTTCAAAAGACCTTGCGAGAACAAACTGTTCGGATAATCCCGCTCCTCCCGTATGCTCTTAAACGCCTCGTCGATTGGGATACGCCAAGTCTCAATAAACTCGCGAGTTTCTCGCATAATCAACGGGAACAACTCCTGTACTTGCGCGTTCCAGAGTTTATATGTCCATTCCTCGCCGGAAAAAGCTCCTTGCGGCAAAACATCGAGGGGACAGCGGTCTATTTTATATTTGTCGATAAAATCGGCGATACCCTCGGCGTTCTTGCCGAATAGAGATACCGACAGAGCGGATACGTATCGCCTCTCGCCGACACTCAACGCCGATTCGTCGGAGATTAATCCGGCGAACAGCAGCGAATCATATTCGGAAACAAACTTGTGATAGTCCGGCACCCGCAACTGTTTTACGGAGGTAGCCGAAACGCCGTCGTCTGTTTTAAGCAGAAACAGACCGTCTCGCAGCGTTGACGATTTATAAGAGCGAATGAACTCAATCCAGCTATCCGTTCTTTCTCTCCCCACAATTACCGGTAACAGCCGATTCTTCAGCACACCGCTTCTCTTCAAACACTCGGCGGACGTGTCGTGAGACCGATAACTGACACGAACATTAAATCGCTCGAGCAGATGCGTTCCGGGGTCTTCTTCGGTATCAATCACATCGTCAAACAAAAGCGCGTTGTCCATTGCGCGAAACGCGGCGGCAACCTTTCCGAAAAACGTATCGCAAAAGGGGATATGCGCGCTCAAAAAGACGCTTTTTCCCGCATGCAACAGGGCCGCGACTTCGGCGACAAGCCGCGACGGGCCTGTCACATAGTCCCACCAGGCGGCGGCCGGCGTTTTACGGTTTCCGTCCATCACGCCCCCTCCTTAACACGAGCTATTTGGTCGATAATGTCGCCGGTATCCTTGCCGACTATGTTCAAAAACCGCGACTGCCGGAAACGGTAACGTCCGGTCATGTTGACCAACAAACTCATATCGCACATTTCAGAGAGCAGGTTTTCACACCGCTCTTTCGTCTCGTTTCGCAGCGCGTCAATTTCAAGCAACGCGGCATATTCCATAATTCTGTCAACGTCGTACCCCAAACTTCGATTCCGCGCGTCCTCATAATAGAGCGCCGCGATACATCTGGCGAGCATAAAATATCTTATGTCCACATCAAGCGTCAACTTTATGCGTTCCTCAATCATGTCGGACAGGTTGGCGGAATGCATGACAGAGCCGATTTGCCGCTCATCTAACCGATACGGCGGATTGTCGGACTCGTTGTAGTGACTCGAATAGCGGTGGATAAGCATCTTCACGAGTTCCGTCCCGACAAAATGCACCACGCCGGGATAGAAATTTGTATTCACAAGCAACGGCAGCAACGTGTCCGGGTCGGTGTTAAATCCGAGATACCGCAACGGACGGGCAAGCAATTTATACGCGTCCGACTGAGACAACGGGCGTATGCAAATCGGTTTCCCGAAGTGCCCAAAAACGGTATTCGAGTCTTTTGCCGCAGAAAACACATTGTGCAAACCGGCAAAGACAAACTTAAATCGTCCGGTCTCCTTGCTAAGCTGCTCAAACTCGTTTAGCGCCGCGTAGCTGTCTTCGGCGAGAGTCGAGAGTATGTTGTCCGACTCGTCAATCAACAACAATAACCGTTTGTTGCCTGACTTAAGCAACCACTCTCTGATTTCATCGCACATAGCTTTAATGGTTGCCTTGACAAACGCAAAACCGGGGTCGGCTTCCCTTATTTTATCCGTCAGCGTCGTGACAAATGAGATTTCATCGTGACAGTCTTTTACGTCCGCATACACGCCGTAGTCGTTGTTTTTTGGGGCGTGATACACGTTTTTTGCCCGCAACAACACGGCTGTTTTTCCGAGTTGCCGCCCGCCGTAAACAAAGACCGGGCCGTTCTTATCGGTAATTTGCCGGATTTCTTCCATCCTGCCCATATACATCTCGTCCGCGACCGGCATCACGCTGTTTGCGGAAAAGAGCTGATGACAACCGGTGTATGGCATCGCGCAGGCAAGCATAGCGTGAAGCCTGTCCTCCCTGTACTTCTGCGCGAGGTGGAGCAGGAGAATCCGGTCCGCCAATATAAACGGGGTTTGCGCGTTTCCGTCTTTTAAAAACAATCCGGCGAGCTGCCGCCGCTGGGCGAGAGTAAGATACCCGTTTAACAACACAATCGACATTCGACGCGAACCGGACTTGGACACGGCCTCAATGATGGAGCGCGGTTCCATTCCGCCGAATAATTCCACAACGCTAAGCGTGTTGCCCATATTGGTTCCCATCTCGGCTATGGGATGTTTGTAGCTCTCGGCGTTCTTTTGGTCCGGTGTGACCTTGGCGGTAAAAACCGCCGGACTTTGACTTGGATTATCCCTTGTGACGTTTGAAACAACGAATCCCAACTCGGTCAGCAGAGTCAATATCTCCTCACAACCGTTCTTTTCAGGGCCATTCGGAAGACTCTGCAACAACCGTAGCGCCGATTCTTTATATTTGCTTGATTCTCTGATTCTATCTTTGACAAATTTCTCCGCGAAGCTTCGAAGCGAGGCGGACTTGTTCTTCTTGCAAATATCTTCAAGGGAATTGTATTTCTTCTCGGTAATAAATTCCGAAAAGAGGTCTTTCTCGCTAAGGTCAAGTTCACCCCGACTCGGGTCGGCTTTGTCGTCAAAGAGATTGAGCGATTCCTCAACGAGTATGAAGTTGGAGCTCTCACCCCTCTCCAATTGTTTGGCGGCTCGCTCCAAAAGCTCAAATTTATCCTGCGAGCCCGCTTTCCGGCGTTCCAGAATAGCAGATTCCCAATACTTTCGCTTTTCCGCAATCTCGTCGTTCAACCCGCCGCGAAGCGCCGTGAGAAAACGCCGAAACCCGGCAAAATCATTCCGCTCAAAAAACTCCGGCTTCATCCGCTCCAATTTTTCAACCGCTGTCTCTTTGCTCTGATCTCCGATACGACCATACGCGAAATCAATACCTGTCTTCTCCTCAAATTCGCGAATCAGATGTTTCTCCGCGGCTTCACGCGCATTCTTTACGCTGTTCCGATACTGCGTTTTGTCGATACCCAAATATTCGCATACGGCTATTGCCTGCCCAAGATTATCATAAAGCGGATCTTCGGCGCTTTCGATTTTTGTCAGCACATCCAGCAAATCACGCGCCGGTTCTTCGGCGATATGGCGCAACGCATTACGCCAACGCTCATAATAAAGAATATCCTCATAATCGTCATTAATTACGGGAAGACCGTCGGTTACCGCAAAAAAACCGGCGGACAGCCAGTCTTCGGGCAGAAACGACATCTGTTGCTTACCCGAAAGCCGCATGGACAAATTTTTAACCGCACGAGACAATACGGCGCGGGACCGTTTCGGCAATGACGTATCTTCGCGCAAAAACTCAACGGCCGACTCCAAACTCCTCTTTGTCTTCGAGTACATCACGCTCAGAGAATCGTCCGCCACGCCGGATGATGAGTCGGCATACGCCAACCAGCGATTCATTATCTCCAAACGCTGACAAATCGCGTAATCTATCTTTTGGCGCGCCGTACTCACAATGTCATCGTTGCGAATCCATTTTTTTGAGCTATGGCGAACCTCTTTCCAGCACTCGTCAATAAATTTATCCATCTTCTGCGGCGATGCCTTTCCGCCGTCAACGAACGACCCGTATACTTTTGAAATAAATTCTCTATCGGATTCCCTGTTTTCTGAAATACCGCTCATACACAGCCCCAACTCGCTATCTTGACCGAAACACATCTCAAGCATCTCCGGTACGCCGTTAAATCGTTGATTTATATGCGGAACCTGACACAATTTGGCGGCATCCGAACCCAGTCCTTTGATAAACCGGCTCTTAGTGGCTTCGTCAACGAACCGACTGACGACCTCATCGGTAAACCCATCGCCGGAAACATCGGCGATATCTATGAACACTCCCAGCGTGCCTTTAAGCTCAGAATATGCGTCAAACACTTTGTCGTATCGTTTGAAAAGCTCACGGGCATAATCCGTCAACGCGTATTCATACCGTGACGCCGGAAGAAACAACGCGCGCAACAGCGCCGCCAAATGCAACGCGGTCCCTTCGCTTTCGCCGGAAAAATACGTCGATAACTCTTCCATCGAATAGTTTCTATCGTCCAACGGCATATCGGTCGCGAGCAACAGACGGCGATAATCCGCGCCGTACACTCCATCGTCGGCAAACGCCAGCGACTTTAGCAAGACGACGGCGCGTCCGATATAGTCGGTATTTTCATCCTGCGCGGAGTCTGCCGCCGCGTCCAGCAACGACGATACCAGCGCGTCAAACGTCACCTTCTCATCCGCCGGCCTGATTTCCTTTTTATCCAATATTTGCCGCGCCGCATCGAATGGATTCGTATTATGCGCACGGACGGGCGCGGAATTAACTTCCGTTCCGCCGTCAGACGGCAATTCACCCGCGGCGTTATCCGCATCTCCGGTATCGGACGCCGCTGTTTCCACAGAGGATTGTTGGGGTCTCAGGCTTTCAATAAAATTTTGGGGGACAATATTCCGGCCGTCACCGCCCTGAATAAGCTTTTGTTTTGAATCTTCAACAAACTTTTTAAATCTAAGAATCCTGTCGCCTTTCGCGGAGACTCGTTTGAGGCCTTCGACAAATCTCTTAAACTCATCGGACATATCGTCTTTCGGAGTATATTGTTTGAGTCTTTTAACAAATTCTTTAAGTCCAAGAAACTTACCCGGTTCCTGGACAAACCACCCGATAATATCCACAAGCTCAAAAAGACTGATAGTATCCAACATCTGATCTGCCTGGTCATCCTCCGGGGCGGGTCGAACGTGGCTTTCGATATATTTGTCAATATCAACGCCGTTGCCGTCCGTATCAAAACATTCAACGGCGGTATGGCTGTCTGAAACGGTACAATAGTGTTGTTCGCACCCCTCCGCGTCGGAACACGCCGACCCGGCAAGCCGCCTCAAATATATGTCTTGCTCCGCTCGCGAACTCGGATAATCATCGGGGAACAGAGGTAAGAGCAGAACCTTTTTGGACACTCCGGTAACAACCAAATATTTTTCGACTCCTTCGTCCCGCATCCTAAGCAGAATAACCGGGGTTCTGAAATCGACGCGAATCCTTTCAACTTTTTTCACAATGGAGTTGTGGTAAAAACGTAACGCAACGGTGGCGGTATGTTGATACGCGTCAATATCGGCATACATCTGTGCCAGCTCCGACTCACAGTTCAACGGCGACGACGGAGGGGAACTGATAATGTTTTTCATCAAATCACGGCTCGTTTTTTTGAATATATCCGCGCCTTTCGCGGAAAGCGCGTAAAATCTCACGTCCGAATCTTTTTGCCTGACAATTGACACGTACCCGTTCTTATACAGCCTCTCAACCTGTATATTTCCTATGTTTCGATCAAACAGATGTTTCTCAATCTGAATTTTGGTAAGCGCGCCCATTTTCGCGAACCAACATATCAATTTGAGTTCCCAATATCGGTTAGGCCTGGGAATAATCTCGCCGCTTGCCGCCGTAAAAAAATAATCTTTGGTAAACGTTTTCACACTGAAACCGGATTCGGTCTTTTGCGTGGAAATTTCAAAATGTCGCAAAATTTCCTGTATATCCGGAGCTTCAGGCTCGGCAATTTCCGGCGTCGAACCGTCTTGTCGCTCGGAAACTTCATTCTCCGACGTCCGCGATACTTCCACACCGCCGGCGGATTCTTCTTCAGGAATACTTTTCGGCTCCGCACTCGGAACGCACTCATTACCTTCCGACGCCACAGGCGGGATGCCGCCTTCGTCTTTTGCCGACACAGACGGCGTAAAAGAATACTTCCCCCCATACAAGGGTATCGTCAACCGCCTTCCGAAACAACCTTCGACCGCGTCGCTCTCCTCATCCGGCCATTCCAAATCCGGTTCTTCCATATGCCGAATAAACAACTCATACGGCTTGGCTACATCAGAAAGCGATTTCTGTGATTGAAGTACGCTTAAAAGCTCCGCCTTTTTCCGGTCAAACTCAACCCTTACGCTATCAGGCGGCAAAATATTAAAAAATCTTTCAAGAGACGCCCGCGTACCGGATTCTCCGGAACGCGTAATTATCCCCTCTACGGCGGAAGCAAACTGACCAAGCAACCCCCAGGCCTCGGCGCCGCTTCCGGCTTCCGTCGCCCCCAATTGCTTCAGCATCTCCTCCGCCCGTGTACGCAACTCACCGAGCTTTACCCGCATTCCGTCGTTATCCATAATAAGACCCCCCCTACAGTTGGGCAGTAAAGTAATCCCCATACGCGTTCGCGACGGCTCGGTAACAAGTCTTTCAACTACGCCTCATCCTCCGCAACATCGGCTTCGTCCGTACCGTCCATCTCATCAACGACATCCGCCTCATCCGCGTCCGCAATGTCTTCCTCTTCGTCCGCCGCGTCTAACGCGCCGTCGTCTTCCGGTGCCGTTTCCACCGGTGCCTGCACCGTTATTACCGCCGCGCTTGTCATGCCTTCGTCGTTGCCGCTGTCGTCGTGGTCGCACAGGGCGATGTCTATCACGCTGTCGCCATCGTCAAGGTTGATTAACTTGACCCCCTGGGTGTACCTGCCTAATTGCGATATCCGGTCTACGTCCATGCGGATGATTATTCCGTTTTTCGTGATAAGCATTACGTCCAAGCCGGTATGGACTCTTTTCAGCGCCACCACGCGGCCGTTCTTGTTTGTCAAGCGGATATTTCTTATCCCGCTGCCGCCGCGGTTTGTTCTGCGGTATTCGGCTACGATGGTGCGTTTGCCGTAACCGCTATCGGTTACCGTCAGGATATCGTTTTGCTCGCTTGCGATGATCATGCCGACGACTTTATCGCCGGCGCGCAGCCTTATGCCCCTTATGCCGCGTGTGCCGCGCCCGTGGTCACGGGCCGCGCTCTCGTTGAACCTCACGACCTGTCCCTGCGCCGTGCCGAGAATCACATCGTCGCCGCCGGAGGTCAACTTCACCTCTATGAGCGAATCACCCTCGTTTAGCCGGTATGCCCTTATGCCGTGGCGATTGACTTTTGCGTAGGCTGTGAGCGGCTGTTTGTTGATGATACCGCGCTCCGTTACGGCAATGATGAAGTGCGCGTCGTCGAATTCCCTCACCGGCACCAACGCGGCGACCTTTTCGCCCTCCTGCAATTCTATCAAGTTGACAATGGGGCGGCCCCTTGAGGCGCGGCCCGCCTCAGGAATCTTGTACACCTTGAGCCTGTAGCACCTGCCCTTGTTCGTAAAGAAGAGCAGGTACGCGTGGGTAGACGCCACGAAGAGCGTGGTGATGAAGTCGTTCTCCTTCGACTCCATGCCCTTGACCCCCTTGCCCCCGCGCCCCTGTGTGCGGTACTCGGTGACCGCCGTGCGCTTGATGTAGCCCTCGTGGGTCATCGTGATAACCATGTCTTCCTCGGCAATCATGTCCTCTATGTCAACGTCGCCCACGGCGTCGGTTATCTCCGTCCGCCGAGCGTCGCCGTAGCGCTCCCTCATTTCCTCCAACTCGCCCTTTATGATTTGCATACGGCGGTCACGGCTCGCCAATATCGCGGTCAGTTCCTCTATCAACCTCATTAATTCCTGATACTCCTGCTCAATCTTCTCTCGCTCCAGCCCCGTCAACTGCTTCAGCCTCATATCGGTGATGGCTTTCGCCTGTATCTCGCTCAGCCCGAAGCGTTGCATCAATTTCTCATTGGCTTCCTCCGTAGTTGACGAAGCGCGAATCAGCGTCACAATCTCGTCGATGTGGTCGAGGGCAATACGCAACCCCGCGAGGATGTGGGCGCGTTCCTGCGCTTTCTTCAAATCAAACCGCGTCCTGCGCACCACTACGGTATGGCGGTGGTCCAAGAAGTGGCCCATCAGCTCTTTAAGGCTAAGTATCTGCGGGCGCATATTGACAAGCGCGAGGTTTATTATGCAGAACGACGTTTGCAGATCGGTGAATTTATAGAGTTTGTTTAGCACCGCCTCGCCGAAGTCGTCTTTCTTTATGCCGATGACAATGCGCATTCCACGCCTGTCCGACTCGTCCCGCGTGAATGAAATTCCCTCTATAATTTTGTTGCGAGCCAGGTCGCATATCCTCTGGTACAGGACACTCTTGTTTATCTGATACGGAATCTCCGTGATAATAATCTCCTCGCGGTCGTTCGCCTTTTTAATTACCTCGGCGCGCCCGCGCACTATCATCTTGCCCTTGCCGCTCCGATAAGCCGCGTAGATGCCGGTGCGCCCGAACACCACCCCGCCCGTTGGGAAGTCCGGGCCGGGAATGACGCTTATCAACTCGTCTACCGTAACGTCCGGGCTGTCTATCATCATTATCAATCCGGTGGCGATTTCCCGCAAGTTGTGCGGGGCCATGTTGGTAGCCATACCAACCGCAATGCCCGAAGTCCCGTTCAACAAAAGGAACGGCAGCTTCGACGGGAGCACAGTAGGCTCTTTCAGGCTGTCGTCGTAGTTGGGGGCGAAGTCTACGGTGTCCTTGTCGAGGTCGGCGAGCATCTCCTCCGCGAAAGCGGTCATGCGGCACTCCGTATACCTCATGGCCGCCGGCGGGTCGCCGTCCACTGAACCGAAGTTCCCCTGCCCGTTTACCATCGGGTAGCGCATAGAAAAATCCTGCGCCATTCGCACCAGCGCGAAATAAACGGAGCTGTCGCCGTGCGGGTGGTACTTACCGATGACGTCGCCCACAACGCGGGCGCACTTTTTGGGCGGCTTGTTGTGCTGTAAGCTGAGTTCCTCCATCCCGAACATGACGCGGCGGTGGACAGGCTTAAGCCCGTCCCGCACGTCCGGCAGGGCGCGGGAAGTTATCATGCTCATGGAGTAGTCGAGATACGATTTCTGCATCTCGTCTTCGATGAAAACCGGCAGTATCTTTTCCGACGGGGTCTCCGGGGTTGCAATCTCGTTCATGTTATTCTTTCCCTTCCTCTATCCCCTGGCGCAAATACGGCACCATCCAATGCGCCGTGGAATCGTAGTTCAGCGGCGTTACCGCGATGTACCCGTTCATTACAGCGCGGGAATCAAACGAGTTGGATTCCTCTATCGCCGTCCTGTCGCCATAGACGTCGTGGCCGCCGTAAGAAGGATGCGCCGTGTCCTCTATCCTCCGGTACTCGTCCTCGTAATTCGCCATGCTCTGCCACGTAACCTTGAACCCTTTCGAGTTCGCCGGGTCGCACGCCGGAAAGTTTATATTATAAAAGACCCGCGGGTCAAGCGGGGGGCGCGGCGTGTTCAGTATCTCGTCTATCAACATGGGCGCCATCTCCGCGTACACTGCCATGAACGGGTTGTTCCTGTTGAACATGGAAAACGCGAAGCTCGGTATCCCGTAGAACGCCCCCTCCCGCGCAGCGGAGACCGTACCGGAGTAAAACGCCGCCAGCCCGGAGTTGTCGCCGTCGTTTATGCCGGAAACCACTATGTCCGGCTTCTTCTTAATGAGGCTGCTTATGGCGAACTTCACGCAGTCCGCCGGAGAGCCGTTTATGATGTACCCCGGCATCTGGTCGGTACCCGCAGCCGCCTCGCGGTAAAAGAGCGGTTTCATAAACGTAAACGTGTGGCTGACGCCGCTCTGCTCCTTCTCCGGCGCGGCGGCAATCACATCGTAATGCGGCGAAAGCGCGTCGTATAAGAACTTGATACCGCGGGCGTGGAAGCCGTCGTCGTTGGTCAGCAGCAGGGTTTTCTTTTTGGGCATTGTATCTCCGTGATATTGTATTTCAAATACAAACAACTTTCATTCATCCTGTTATTTTAAAAACGCGCCATATCTCTATTTTCCTGTGCGTTTTCATAATTTATTTTTAAATTATATTGCCTTATTAACACTTGAGCTTCGCAATGAGCATATGTTGCCCGTTCTTCCGATGACATATTTTTTGTCTCCTCATAGATTCTTTCGCGTATATCATGAATTTCTTTTAACACACTTAGTTCATTCCTCATTTTCAATTACCTCTGTTGGAGAATATATTCCTATACGTTTATAACCCTCACGTAAATTTATGCTTTCCGTTCCCATTATTGTTTTTAACTTTACGATATGGTGAAAATTATAACTAACTATAATATCCAAATTATTTATTGTTGCCATTGCTATATGTATTCCGTCCATCCTATATTTTACGGGTATAATCTTCTCGGCAACATACGCATCGGCAAGAATTTCTGCGTTTTTATCCGGTGCTAATAAAATAACGCCGTATTGATCAAGCAAGTTCACCATTTTTGTCTTTTTAGGTTCCTCCGCTTTTAATAGCTCTTGTAAAACATAGTCTGAAGTATATGGAATATATTTTCCCTGTTTAATCTCATCAAACAACCTTATTGTATCTTGCTTTTTGTCGGGAGAATCTTCCGCGAAAACAAAGTTAAATATCGTCGTTTCCAAATATGTTTTTAAACTTTTCATCATAATTACCTCGTTATCCTCAATAAACCACCCCCGCCCTAACTTGCCAACAAAGCGGGCCGGTCACCAGCCCCCCGATTTCGGCGTCCCCTTAGGCATTGCGCCGGAGATACTAAATATACATTTTGCCGCCCCCGCGTGTCAAAAAAATCGTAATTATTTTAAGCGCGTACCCCCCCACCGGCAACCCCCGCGCCGCCCTCGCCGCAAGCGCCCGGTGATTCCGCCTGAAATTGAGGCGTCGCGGGTCACGGCGGGGTGATTTTTGGCCGTGAATATGGGCTTAATGTGGGTTAAATAGCCTGATTTGACTTCCCGGGCTACAAAAAAATAATATTTTTTTTCAAACGCCCCCGCCCTCGTTCCGCGCCTCCTGGGGTTTTGGGTAGACCCTGCGTCTCTTGAGCGACGCCGATTTTTCGGGGATATGCGGCGAACGCGCCGCCGCGTCCAACAGCTCCTTTATCAGCCCCAAACCAAGTCTCTTCTGCGGCTTCCTGTGGCGGTTAAGCTCCGCTTCGACGGCGTGCGGCAGTTCCTTGTCACTATACAGCACTTGGCGTAGCGACTTCTTGGGCAGAAGGTACCCGACAGGGCAGTCAAACCTTTCGCCGAGAAGCTCGCGGAATATCCACAGCGCCGCCGCGCGCCGCTTCTTCTCAAACGGCATTTTAGCGTAGCCGGGAAACTTCGTCTCAAACAGCAGGTGCGGGTTCGATATGTGCTTCTTGTCGCTCGCCGCCCTCGAAGCGCGGATGTATTCCTCGTAGAGCCCTCTCTCGACAAGCTGCGAAGCCAAGCCGTTCTCTATCTCCAGCAGCTTCAGCACGTCGTTTACCGCGTACTCCAAAAGCGCCGGCTTGATAGGGCGCAAAAGCCAGTTCGCCCTCTGAAAAGCGTCCTTTTCCTCTTTGTCAATGTTGAGATAAGCGGCAAGGTTTATCGGGAGCCCCAACAGCTTCTGCGCCACGGAGATGTCGTTTATGGGCGTTATCGTGCACCCGAGCACCGTTTGCGCCATAAATATGTCGTTGCCGCAGGCGAACATTACCTTGACGATGTCTTGACAGGTGAGAAATTCCCGCAACGTGTCGCTTCCGCCCATTTTGAGCACATCGATTACCGCCGCGTTTTCGCCGTCAAAGCACTGGAGTATGGAGACGGCGTACCTGTAGCGGAACATCCCCTGGTCGCCCTCCATATCGAGAGCGAGCTTTTTTACTCCCCTCGTTAGCAGGTTGCCTACGTACTTTTTAAGTCGCGATTCCTCTGTGATTATCGTATATTGGGCCATCCGTCAATACTTTCTCAAAACGTCAAGCACACTGTGATTTATACGCTCCGCGTTGTCGTACTGCGGCAACGCCTCGTGGAGCCTCTCGCCCGCGGATATTATTCCAAAGTCGAGGTTTTTGTAGTTCCAATACGAAAAACCGATTCCCATATCCATAAGAACGGAGAGCAAATCGTCGTACCAGCGCAGCTGCGCGCCGAGCTCCACGGGGGCGTAAACGCCGAACTCGTCGCAGATTATCGAAACGCCGTATTTTTTTCCGAATGCGTCGACTGGCGCTAACTCTTCTGCGAGCCGCCCCCTGTCCCATATCCCCTTAGACAGCGCAAGCCCGTTCTTTCGCGCGGATTCCGGGCCGTAATCGGACGGGTACGTCCTGACGACTTTCATCTCCGGTTCGTTGAGCCACGGCGCGAATTGATGCGTGAAGAGCAGCGGTTCGTAAAAATGCACGGAGTAGACGACGTTGTCGTCGTCGAACGGCGTGAGTTCCCCAAACGCGCTAGGCCTGTTCCACATATTGGGGCCGGTGATTACGGTTGACTTCGGCGCGTGGCGGCGGATTTCGCGGCAGAGGCGGTCTTTGACCGTGTTCCAAATAGCCGCGGTCGGCGCGACCGGTTCGTTTAGCGACTCGAATAAAATGTGCTCGTTTGAGCCGTAGCGCTCGGCGAGACACGCCCATATTTTCTCCGTCTTCTTGAGGCAGGTATCGTCGCCGGAAAATAATCTTTGAACCGGCGAGTTCGCGGCGTTTGCGGCGTCGGCGAAGTCGTGGCCGGGACACTCGTGCAGGTCGAGGATTATTTTTAGTTCGTGCTGTTTTGACAGGGCAACGGCGCGGTCTATGTTGACAAGGCGGCTATTGATGGGTTTCTCGTTATCGGTGAAAAACAGGCAGGAGTCTATTGGGACGCGGACGTGGTCGAAGCCCCATTGCGCTACATTGGCGAAGTCGGCGGCGGTTATGAACGTTTCTATATGTTTGTCAATGCCGGGAAATTTCTCCGGGTCTTTCCCCTGGATGGCGTCGATTTGGCTTAGCCAGCCGCCGAGGTTTAGGCCTCTTAACCGGGGGGGGTGTTCTGTTGCCATTTATTTTTCCTTAACGTCAAAAATCAAAATTAAAATCAAAAAATAAGTTCAAAGTCAAATTCTTTAACGTCAATTACATAAACAGCACGATTTCCGACTGTTCCAAATCGACATTACCCGTATTGCCCACGGTTTTGCACTTCTCGTCAAAGACCTTGACCATTTTCTTGTAATTGCCGAAATCGCCGGGTATCTCGTCGCGGTTTACACCGCGCTTGTTGTACCAGTCTTTGTTGAACATTACGCCGAGCGCCGGTTTTCCGTTGTCGGTGCGTTTCTCTAAGAATAGCAGGTCGTGGTCGTAACTGCCTGCGTTACGCCATTGCCCCTCCTGGCATAGCACCGGCGTCTCCAGTTTCAGGGCGTTGAGCCGGCCTATCCACTGGCGCAAATCCCACTTTGTCGTCTCCATGTCGGAGGGGCGTGTTGTTACCACGTTTACCTGCTTCACCGCGCCGTGCTCGTAGCCGGTCGGCATCATCAGGCCCTTCGAGAATATGGCCGCAAGGACATAGCGGTTCTTCTGCATCTCTATAGTGCCGGGCTGGTCGCCCGCCAAGCGCGTCGTATCGTGCGACTCCGGAAATGAGATTGACGGGGCGATGTGCCTGAACCGGTCGTGCTGGTCAAGGCACCACGAACCCTCAAAGTTCCACCACTTGCTCGAATTGAACAGGTAGTCGAAGCCGCAGCCGTTCAACGCCAGCGTCTGGTCAACCGTGCAGCCGAGGCTCTCGGCCAGGAACTTCGCCCCGCTCACGCGCTTGCGGGCGTTCTTGATAAGCGGCTCCCATACCCCCCGCGGAATCTTGTAGGCCGCGTCGCAACGGAAACCGTTTATACCTATCTCCTGATAGAACGCGACCATGTCGTCCCAATACTTGTTCATCCCGGCAAGGTCGGTATTCTTCTCAAACTCTATTTCGGAGAGGTCGCCCCACACCGTTATACTGCCGGGGTTGCCGGGGTCGATGGCAAACGGGTGCGCAATCTCGCCGCTCTCGTCGCGCTTGTACCAGTCGGGATGCCGCTTGATGAGCGGACTCTCGTTGGCCGTGTGGTTGATTACGAGGTCCATGTAGACCTCTACGCCGCTGCTCTTGCATTTCTCCACAAACTCTTTAAGCGGAGCAAAGTCGTCCGTCTTCGCCTTGGGCGGCAGGAACTCCGCGTTGAGCCTGTAGTAGTCTTTCACCGCGTACAGACTCTTCGACCCGCCCACCTCGTGGAACGGGTTCACGTACACGGAGTTGAACTTCATCGACGCGATGGCGTCAACATGGGCGCCCCAATCGCCTATCGTCTTGAGGAAACGCGGGAATAAATTGTAAATCACCGGCGGCACATCGTTCTTCACGGCCATAATTTACCTGCCAATCTGGTTGATTTATGGTTATTGATTATAGTTATCCTGATTAATGAGATACCCCGCCGGCTAACGGCGGCCGCGATACCTGAAATATAATATCAGGTCGGCCGAAACCACCGCAATGTTAAAAACATACAGCCCGATGACCCAATCCCGCGAGTAAAGAATCTTGTGGGCCAGCCCAAAAGCGTACCCCAATATCACTATCCCGATGAAGTACGGACTCTTCCCGGAAACCGCCTTAGCCCGAAGCGTCCGGGCAATGGATACCGGCCAACTTAACCCGAAACATACCAGCATCAACGCCTCAAAGATACTCATCTATCGTCCTGTCTACCTGAAAAATCAACGCATTACAACGATTATGCCGGTTGTTGCCTTAGTTACCGTCAAACCCCCGCCATGAACCCTTGTTTTGACGGGCTAAATCTCATGTATAATATAATTCATGCCGAGAGTAAAACGCGTTTTTTATTTGACGCGTCCGGGATTATTCGGGAATTATCGCGGAAAAGACATTCTTTACGGTAGAAATCGGGCGGCCGTGCGCGGTCGCCCGCCGTTTATCGTTTCAGGTGTTTTTGTATCATATTTTCTTTATTGATTTAACATCGACCACCCTCGCGTTGTCGTGCTTCTTCTTTACCTCGACTTTCCCCATAATTTCGACTTTGTCCTTCTCGCTCACGGAGAGTCCGGCCCAGACCCTGTCGTCGATATCGACCGTCACCTCCCCCGTTCCGTCGCTGAAGGAGTACTTCTCGCCGCCGACGGCACGGGTGATGTTTCCCTGCAGGACGACGCGGGAGTCTTGCGGCAGACTTTTGAGCGCGGAGGCCTTTACTGTCTGCCATTTGTTTTGGTTACTGCCCGGCCCTGTAAACCCGCCCTGCCCGTAGGCCGCGATAGCGGCGAACAGGCACACTGCGGCTGCCGACAACGCGTTAATCTTTTTCATCGCATACCTCCATAAATTGGTTTGGATTATTGATACGAATAAAACAAGGAAGGCTCTAAAAAAGCCCCTACAAAGAGAATATAGTATATATTTTGAACCCCAAACCGAAAATTTTATAAAAAGAGTATAAAAGTCATCCTCGGCGCATGATTTTGGCGCAGTCAAACGCACCGTTGACCTTAGCGTCTGTCATACTTGCCAGGCGTCCCTCCTGTAGACAATACCACCAATAAAAGATGGCTCGAGACAGTTTCAAATCCGCGAATACCGCAAAACGATGCGTTTTGTACCGGCGGTTGACAGAGCTACAGAGGAGTGTATGAAAGAGGGCATATTGGTAGATTTTCTACAATGATGCCATATTTGGTTCTTCCCACCATAATGCCGGAAGCGCCTTTTTTTTCTTGCTTTAGTCACGCCGGTCATACGGGCTTATGGTGGAGATGAGGATGGCTACGGAAGCGCCCACCGTCCCAGCGGGTTGATTTTCGGGTTGCTTCCCGACTCCCACGGTATCTCTTTCCCGCAGACGAACGCGTCTACGGTCAGTGCGAGCGTGAGCGGCACTTTCATGTCGGGCGGGACATTTAGCTTCTCCACGCTGCGTACCGGTATGGGGTCGAAAGAGGCTTTCAGGAAGTCTATGAGCGTTAGGTTATTGGCGCCTCCGCCGGATATCCAAAGCGCAGTGGGCAGCGCCGCTTCCTTGTACTCCCTGCGGTAGAAATCGTAGATACTCCTGGCCGTGAGCGCCGTGACCGTCGCCAGTTTGTCTATCGGGTCAAGCGGCTTGAGGCATGGGTGGCGAAGCAGGTGAGAGAAAATATCCGGTGACGCCTGCTTGGGCGCGGCCTTGGTTATCCACGGGTCGGCGGCCAATACTTCGAGGCACTCGGCATTTGGCGCGCCGGCGGCGGTCAGGGCGCCGTCGCGGTCAAATCCGCCGACGCACTCCGCCTTCTGGGCGCACTTGTCTATGAGGACGGTCCCCGGCCCCGTGTCCGACTCGAAGAGCAGCGCCTGCGCGCCGCTGTCTATAACCGTCATCCGCGAGACGAGCCCGATGTTGACAAAGAGTCCCACACCCGTCGTGTGCCTGGCGACAATAAGGCTGCCCGGAACAGTGGGCAGCACCCCCGACCCGCCGGCAAGGATATTGTGCCGCAAAAACTCGGTAAGTACCGGTATGCCCAGGGCGTTGGCCAAAAAAACCTCGTCGCCGACAGTGAGGTTCCAACTGCTCTGTTGCAAGTTCTCGCCCGTGGCGCCCTTCCAGAGCGTAGGCTTGTTAAGCACCGCGTAATGCGGTGCGCCGATGGCCTTGGGCACGCCGGAAAGCACGTTTCTGACGCTCTCAAGAAACAGCATGGTAACCTTGTAATCGAGCCACCCCAACTCCGAGAGCGCCAGCGGCCCCTGCGTTTCGCTGAGCCGCACGATAAGCTCCGCCACACGCTGCGGATATGGAAGGTAGGCGGTGGAAAAGACCTCCCAGTCGTCTCCGGTAAAGCCCAGGTAGAGCGTCTGGATACCGCTCTGCAATCCGCCGGCGGAAACCACGACGACGCGGCGGCTCTTGAGACGGCTAAGCTTGGAAACGGCGGGCGCGGACGCGGTTATCGGCATGGTATCGGTCTCCGTGAGTTTGGGGCGGTTTCCGGTTATCGGTTTAAAAATCATCGGTTACGCAACCGTTACCGCCGCTCCTAATACAATATACGTTTATGTCAATGTTATATGTTACACGATATGATTTTTTGCTCAATCTTTGCCCGTACGCGGCATCGCTTGACATCCGGCATGGAAATACAGTATATTGAACGTATTATGAAATTCATCCACCTGTCCGACCCGCACATCGGTAAAAGCGTAAACGGTTTCTCCATGCTTGACGAACAGCGGCGCGTGCTATGGCAGGTTATCGGGTACGTACAATCCGAGCGTCCCGCCGCCGTGGTGATTGCCGGCGACGTATACGACCGCGCCGTACCGGGTGTTGAGGCGGTGCGGCTGTTTGACGACTTTCTCACGGAGCTTGCCGCCGAGGGTGTTGCGGTCATGGTCGTGGCCGGCAACCACGATTCGCCGGAGCGGCTGGGTTACGCGGGGCGGTTGCTTGCGGACAGGAAGCTGTTTATACGCGGCGCGTTCGACGGCGTCGCCGGTCGGGCGGTTTTGTCGGATGAATACGGCGAGGTGAATTTTTGGCTGTTGCCGTTTATCAGGCCGATTTCGGTCAGAGGGCTGTTTGGCGACCGCGAGGTGTCAACACACGGCGAAGCTGTGGCGGCGGCGATTGAGGCCGCGGGGGTAAATTACGCCGCTCGGAATGTCCTTGTCTCCCATCAGTTTTACACCGGGGCCGGGGCGGAGCCTAAACGTTGCGAATCGGAGATAAATCCGGTGGGCGGGCTCGACGCGGTTGACGTAAGTATTATTGAGCGATTTGACTACGCCGCGTTAGGACATCTGCACGGCGGCCAGAGCGTCGGCGCCGATAATTGCCGTTACGCCGGCTCTCCGCTGAAGTATTCGTTTTCCGAGGTCAGGCATGAGAAGTCCGTAAGCCTTGTGGAACTCCGTGAAAAGGGAAATCTGTCCGTATCCGCGTTGCCGCTCGTCCCGTTGCACGATATGCGGGAAATCAAGGGGCCGCTCTCCGAATTGATAAGCGACAGGGTGTCCTCCCTTGCCGATAAAAATGATTATCTGCGCGTTGTGCTCACGGACAGGGAGGGCGATATAACCGACCCGATGGGAAAAATCCGCAGCGTTTATCCTAACGTGATGTCGCTCGGTTTTGAGAACGCGGGGGCGTGTGTCGATGCCGCCGGAACAGGCGCGGATTTGGAGCGGGTGTCGTCGATGTCGCCGTATGAATTGTTTTGCGAATTTTTTTTTGAAGCGAACAAATACACGATGAGCGGCGAGCAGGCGGCGCTCGTAAGGAAACTGATGGACGGGGGGCCGGCGGATGAAGCCGATTAAGCTGACGATGAGCGCGTTCGGCTCTTACGCGGGGGAGGAGACGCTTGATTTTACCGAACTGGGCGAGAGCGGGCTGTACCTTATTACGGGCGAGACGGGTTCGGGCAAGACGACGATATTCGACGCCGTCTCTTTCGCGCTCTTTGGGGAAGCGAGCGGGTCGGGGCGCGACAGGTATCCGATGCTGTGTTCGGATTTTGCGGACGACGGCGCGAAGACTTTCGTTGAGCTTGACTTCGCGTCCGGCGACAATAAATACCGTGTCAGGCGAGAGATAAAGAGAACCGGCGGGCAGGATGTTCATATCATGCTGTCGGACGGCACGTCGTTGAGCGGGGCGCGTGACACCAGGGATAAAATCACCGAGATAGTCGGTCTTGACCGCGACCAGTTCGCGCAAATAGTGATGATAGCGCAGAACGACTTTCTGCGATTTTTGCAGAGCGGTACGGATAAGCGTACGGAAATTATGCGGCGAATTTTTAATACGACGGCGTTGAAAAACTTTCAGGAGAGCCTTAAACGCCACGCAAAGAAATTGGACGGCGAGCTGGCGGCGGTTCGCCGCGACTTTGAACGCCACGACGTTGACCCGTACAAACGCGACGAACGGTTTGCGGAGTGGGAGGCGCGGATAGAGGCCGACGGCGCCGCGCTCGCCGGATATGACGAGCGGCTTAAAGAGTACGACGGCAGGAAGACGGCGATTAACGGTAAGATTGCCGTCGCCGAGGTGTTGGCGAGGCAGTTTTCCGAATTTGACAAGGCCCGTGCCGAGTTTGCGTCGCATCAGGCCAGGGCGGAGGAGACGGAGAGGCTGTCGGAGAGGCGCAAGCGCGGCGAGACCGCGCTGCGTCAGGTCAAACCGTCGGCCGACAGGGCGGCGGAAACGGCCAAACAGTACGACGCGACGCGGAAATATCTTGCCGAAGCGAAGACAAAGGCGGACGCGGCGCGAAAGGAATCGGACGCCGCGAAAAAAGCGCTCGCGGAGTCGCCGCCTGTTGAGGAAGCTCAAAGCGGCGTCGATAAAATAAGACGCGAGTGGGAGACGGAGTCGGACAAATTTAAGAAATTGGAAGCGTTACGGAGGGAATATGCCGCGATTGACAATAAACGACAAAACCTGAAAACGCTGCAGTCTGAGTTTGAGAGCTTGAACGCGGAATTCAACAGGCTCGACAACGAGTACAAATCGCTGAGCGAATCATTTTTGCGCGGTCAGGCCGGCATCATTGCCGCTAAACTGGCGGACGGCGCGCCGTGTCCGGTCTGCGGTTCCACCGTACATCCCGCGCCGGCGAAATTGACGGACGGCGGCGCGACGGAAGCGGGGCTTAAAGGCGCGAAGGCCGCCGTTGACAGGGCGCAAAACCTGCGCGGTCAAAAGAGCGACGAATGCGCGGGGCTAAAGAGCGAGATTGACACACGCGAAAACCGCTTCGTCGACGACTTTTCCGCGGTCATTCGGATTGCGGACAAAAATACGGCCGGAGGGTTATTGACGGACGCGTTTACACAGGCGCTGCGCAGGATGAATGAATTGACCGTCAACAAACAAAACGCGGAGAAGAATCTGGCCGAGACTGCCGCCCGAAGGGAAAAAGCCGCAAAGCGGAGCGTTGACGCCGAGACGTTGTGCGCGTCGGCGCTGACTCTCGTGAAGGAGCGCGAAGCTCGTGAAGCCGAACACAAAGACGCCGATAACAGGGCGCGCGCAAATTACGTCCATTCGCTAAGTATCAACGGGTTCGCGGATGAAGCCGAGTACGCCGCCGCACTTGTCACGGAGGAAATACTTGCCGGTATGGCCAAGCGGCTTGCCGATTACGAGAAAGACGGCGAGCGGCTAAGACACGACATCGGCAGGTTGGAGAGAGAAACGGCAGGTAAAGAGAGACCCGATATGGAAAAATTGAACGCCGAAAAAAACGCGGTAATCGACGCGATTAACGGGTTGAATAAGGAACGGGAGGAGGTCAGGAGCAGAAATCAGCAGACGAGGCGCACGCTTGAGGAACTGCGCCGGAGCGCCGAGATATTTGTCGCGCTCGACAGGAAGTACGCCGCGGCAAAGCATCTCTCCGACACGGCAAACGGACAACTGTCGGACGCGGCGGCCGGACGGATTGATTTTGAGACCTACGCGCAGGGTGCGTATTTCGACAGAGTGCTCGGCGCCGCGAATCTGCGTTTGGGCTTGATGAGCCAAAGCCGCTACAGGTTACTGCGGAAAACGGATAGCGGCGACAAACGCTCAAAAACCGGCTTGGACTTGGAGGTATCGGACGCCTACACCGGCAAACGGCGCGACGCGAAGAGCCTGTCCGGCGGAGAATCGTTCATGGCCTCCCTGTCCCTGGCGCTCGGCCTGTCCGACGTAGTACAGCAAAACAGCGGCGGAGTACGTTTAGACGCGATGTTCATAGACGAAGGCTTCGGCACGCTTGACGCGGAGGTACTGGAACTCGCGGTCAAAACGCTGTCGAATATGGCGGAAAGCGGCCGCGTGATAGGAATAATCTCCCACGTAACGGAACTGCGCGAGCGCATAGAAAAGCAGGTGCGGGTGGAAAAAACGGTGCGGGGGAGCAGGATAAGCTTGGCGGGCTGACATAGAAGAAGACGGTTTGGGGACAGGAACCGGAGAACCGGTAAGATAATGCCGGGCAAAAAAATGTCAAAAAAGTTTGACTCCCAGGGTTTCCGAATATCATGTACAGATGGCAGGCCTCACAGCCGAGGAAATCGGGGCGCTGTAGAAAAATAAAAAATTATTTGACACGGCGTCACCCATGAATTATTTTAGTATGGATAACGCAATGATGTTACAGGGGCGGTGCCGGTCATTGGGCGAAGTCGAAATGACCGACAATGCAACAACATT
>JAITCM010000142.1 GCA_031283085.1 Chitinispirillales bacterium
GGACGTGTTTATAAACTACAAGCCGACTTTCCACACCAAGAACCCGTTCCGCGACGTATTCGAGACTTTGATGAAGAATCCCGGCATAGTAATAAAGGGGGGCTTCCTGCAAAAGCTGCCGGGCGCGTTCAGGCAGGCGTGGAGGTATCACCACAAAAACGAAATCTCCGGCACTGCGGGCGATATGCTGCGCCTCGGCGCCATGAACGACGGGGTTTACAATTTGCGCAACAAGAACACCGGGGAGTTTTCTTTCGAGAACGACTTGGCGCCTTTGGGCCTGGAAGGGCAAAAGCGGAATATCGCGCGAAAAATAAAAATGCTCGCCCTGTGGTCGGATTTTACCGGGTCGATAGAGCACATGACGAAGATAGCAGGCTTCGAAGCCCTGAAACAGGCGCATCCGGAGTGGAGCGAGGCGGAGCTGGCGTACCGGGTGAGGCGGCGCGTTGGCACGCCCGACGCCCTGGAGGGCGGCGAGTGGAAGCCGGTTCTTAATAACGTGTTTTTATTCTCCAACATCAACCTGCAGGGCATGGCCTCCCTCGCGGAAACCTTTAGAGAAGCGCCGATACGCACATCCTCCTTTATAGCGTTGGGCCTGCTTTACAAAACACCGTATATCCTTGCCAAATACGGCGCACTGCCCGCCTTTGTCGGGGCGCTGTTTTCGGCGCTCGGGCTAAGCGGCGATGACGGGGAAGAGGCCGGGGAGTACATTAAAAAGGTTTACGATTCTACCATAAGCTATTACAAGAAGAAATACATCGTCATTCCTACGGGGATGGAAGCCGACGACGGGACGCCTTACATATTCACCATACCCCGGACGTTCTTCGGGAAGTTCACGAGCACATTAGAGTATGATATAATAGAGCAAATAAGAAAAGGGCGTTTATCCTCGGCCGACGTATTTAAGGCGGCCGGCGGTTTGATACCCTACAACCCCGAAAGCACGCAACCTGTTTTACAACTTGCGTGGGCCTACAAAGAATGGCTGGCCGGGAAGAACCCCGAAGACCTGTACAGGGATAAACCGGCGATACCCAAAGCCGTCCACGGGCTTGGGCGCGTTAAAGAAAGCCCTTATATGCTTGGGTGGTCGGTCGAGAAGATGTTGGGCGACGGAATCCCTAAAACCTACGACGCCGTCCGCGAGTACGCCACTGGCGAAAAGAATTTTGATAAGGGGGTTGTTCAGAATATACTGGAATTTCCGGGATTGGGACGAATCCCGTCGCAATTTATAAGGAAAGCCAACGGCGGCATCGAAGAGACAAAGAGGGAACGGAAGGCGGAACTCCAGATGGAAAACAGGCGAAGAAAGGCGAAAGCGAGGGAGGAGAGGGAAAAGAGGAAGAAGGCGAACGAAACAGACCATTGGTACGAGCATCTGTACTAAAAATAAAGGTGTACACGGTACGGATTGTAGCGGCTAAATTGTGTAAAAAATCAGATGATCGTTTTTTGGCTGTAGCGACTTGGTAGCGACTTGCTTTTGGACCGGCTGTAAAATCAAGGACTTACGTAGGGGGATTAATTCTTACGAATCAGCTGCTCTACCGACTGAGCTATCCCGGCGTTTTTCGGTTGACCAAAATAAACACCCTTATAAATCAACGAGTTACATTAAAAATAATATATGCCAAAGCCAAAAGCACGCTTTTTTTTAACTTTTTAACTCCTTGTTACGATACCGCATTCCGGCGAACAAAAGAGGCCGGGGAGGTTGCCCCCCGGCCTCTGCTTTCGTACCGCCTAACCCCACCCGACTACGGGTTGTACTCCTTCAGCACTTCGGGGTTGAGCACCCTAACCTCCACGCGCCTGTTGACCTCGCGGCCGGCGGCGGTGTTGTTGTCGGCCTTGGGCACCGTGGGGCCATAGCCCTTTGTGGTGAGCATTTGGGCCAGCGACGGCTCCACGTTGTGCATGAACATGAAGACCGCCTCCGCACGGCTTTGGCTGAGGGTCATGTTGGTCTCTAACCTGCCGGTATTATCGGTGTGGCCGCCGATCTCTATCTTAAGTTTAGGATACTTGACGAGCATCTTGGCAAGAGTCGTCAGATACCCTCTTGAGTTCAGCTGAATCTCCGCCTTGCCGGTTACAAAGAATACCCCGTCGAGCACGAGCATACCCGTGGACAGCATCTGCTGTTCGGCGGCGGAACGCTTGGCCTTCTCCTCGGCGAGCCTCCTGTTGACCTCGGCGAGCGCTATGGAGTCGGCAATACGCTTCTGCTCGGCCTCGGCCATGAGTTGCGCCTCCCTGGCTCCGGCTTCGGACTTAAGTTGCGCCTCCCTGGCCCCGGCTTCGGACTTAAGCTGCGCCTCACGCTCGGCGGCATCGGCAGCCTGGGCTATGGAATCCTGCCGCGCCTTCTCCGCCTTGGCGGCCATCTCAGCGGCCATGGCCAACGAATCCGCGTACGCCTTCTGCGCTATGCTGTCCTTTTGGGCGGCGGTGAGGGCGGCCTGCTTCCGGAGCCGCGCCTTCTCGGCGGCGCTTTCGCGGGCCTTACGGATCATCTCGGCGCGCTTGGAGGCCAAGAGGTCGAAGGAGAAGACTACTCCACCAAACAGACGGTATGACTCAAGCGCGTAGCCTCTGCCGACCGGCACGTCTACTTCTTGAGCATTTCTTATCTGTCTACTGGAGAACTCCGTCTCTCCGGATAGCCTTATGTCCGCCCCCCCCACGACGCTCCAACCGAAGAGGCCGCCACCATAGTAGGGCGAACGGTACGTGACGGTGGGCGTGAGCCAAAGCGGGTCGCTGAAACTATGCCCGTCTTTAACAGGCGTACGAAAATTGCCTTCGAGACCTACGGTCAAATACTCGGTCGGGTCAATCTCAAAACCGCCGGACGCAAGGAACAATGTAGGACCGTTTTGGATTAAGGCGACCCCCGGATTGGCGTGAATCTTGAAAGCGCGTCTGAGGTTACCGTGAACAATCGACATGGGCACCTTGAGAACGAGGGTAATCTGGCCATCCTCCCGAATATCCTCAAAATCGTAACCGGCGTAACTCACGTCCGCGCTCACGAATTCAGGATTGTAGGTAACCCGATACGGGTCTATATCGTCGTTGGCTTTTCTCAGACCGTATATCACGTGAGCGTGAATGGCAAGCCTGAACGCCATCTCCGGCGGGAAAGGAAATGTATACTGCCCTCCGCCCATGAACATACCCGGCCAGGTGAGTTCGTTCACGATGTACATCGGGACGGAGGCAAAAATATCAATTTCCTCGTTGACGCCGTACGACCCCCCGATACGGAGAACGCTCACTCCCGAACCCATAGGGCCCGCGTTAACTTTTTCACCGGTGCGCAGGGCGCTATTGTGCTCGGTATCGTACATCTCACTCAACTTCTGGTCCTGATTAAACCAAGACCCCGAAACCAAGAAATTGAGCCGCCCCATCCCCAGCGGTTCCGCCGACACCGTCTGCGAGAGCCCCCGCAGACCGATATTCGACATCGGCCGGACATAGTTTATCCACTCCGTTTCATCGGCGTCAAACCCATCGTCCGCGTCGTCCGCAAACGCCTGCCCAACCGCGAAAACCGCCGTACAGATGAACGCAACCGTTAAAAGTTTCTTAAAGTACACGGAAAATACCTCCGTTCGGAAAAATTTGTTTTATATGTTGCAAAATGTAATTATCCGCAATAATTACCGGCAATTATCCGTAATAATCAACGTAACCCGGATAGCCCGTACCAATTCGCGGTACCAACCGGCACCGTATTTATAAATATAATACAATAATTTTGCAAAGTGTTAATAACTTTGCAAATCACGCAAAAAATAAAACCGGCGCCCACCGCCTACACCCTCCGCCCCCTGATTCCCGGCCCGGCCAACCTCTTGAACTCTTCCGACAGCGTCTCCAATATTCTCTTGGCCACCGTTACGCTCGGCGGGTCGGGCCTCTCAAGCAGATAGTAGCAGTACGCGTATAAGTCGGCCAGCACCCTTGACGCGTCCTCCTCCCTGTCCACAGCCAGCTCCAACTGGAAAATCAAGTTCTGCGCCCGCTCCATGTCGCGCCTGTCGCCGCCCTCCAGCCCCTTTTTGATGAGCACCAGCGTCCTCTCGTGCAACAGGCACACCAGCCCTTTCAGGCTCGTGGTCGCTATCCGCATTGCCTCGTACTTGGCGACGTTATCGGTAGGCATTGCCGGGGCGTCTTTCTATTGCAAAAGCCCTAATATATTCGACCTGTTGACCTCGCGAAAACGCATGAAGGCCTTTTCAGGGCTCTCTTTTTGCAAAAACTCCTTCAACCGCTCCGTGGCGCTGATGGCCGCGTCGTGGCCCTCGTAGACGGAACCGGCGCCGCCCGCCTCGGTGTCCCGCCCGGCGTTCAGATACTTCATTATCATCCAGTCTATCCCGTCGTACGCCGCCTTGGCGTTATCGGGGGTTGAGAGAGAGAAGAGGTCGGCGACGCCCGAAGCTTGCTCCGGAGCGCTGAATATGGAGGAAATTATCTCTATGCGCTTCATTCCAAGCTCGATGAAGAGCTCCTTCAGCCTCGCTTGCGCCACGGCGCGTTCGTGGGCCGGCATCACCACCGGCGGCGCGACGGCTTCGGCGGCCACGTTTCGAGCCTCCTTCAGAATGTCCAACACCTCGGCCTCCTCCTCGGCGGCCTGCCCCCCCGCAACCTCTCGGACCGCCTCCACAGCGGCCGCGGCGGCGCCCTCCGCCGCTACCTCCGCCTCCTGAACCGGAGCCGCCTCAACCGCGGTCGTGGCGGCCTCCTGAGACTGACGCAGCTTGAACCCCCGCGTACGCTTACCCGCCTCAATTTCGCCATCCTCCGAATCGCCGTCCACAAACCCAGCGCTCCGCCGCGGCAACACCTCCGTCACGCTCTCCGAGAGCTTGTCGAGGACGACGCCCAACCCATCCGCCGTCTCCCGCAACGGATCAATCCGCCGCCTGCCCCGCAACCTGTCAAAGACGGTAGGTTCGGCGCGGTCAATACGTTTTACTTCACGAATCGCTTGGGTTTCCATAATACCACCGGCCATCTATGTCGTTTTTGACGTCAATAACGGACATTTTAAGGATACACTTTCCCCTTAATATATATCGGTAATATACATAACTTACTTTAGCGATATCTGACTTTTTTTGTTTTAGGGATATTCCGGAATTTCGGATTGATTACGATAAAACGCGCTGACTCGGTTTTTTACCCCGTTAATCCGTTTTAACAATCCTTCAATCGGACTTCCTGAAAAACCGAATAGCCGCGTCAACGTTATCCATATCCACGCAAGTATTGACGCAAGGCCCATGCGGGCGATCGTTTATCACCCCGTAGACCGGCACCGGATGCACGTCCTGTATGCCCAGCGTAAGGTCGCGTTCGCAAGCCACCGCTATGATCCCCTGCGGCCTCCACATCGCCACCCGTTTGCGGGCCAGCGTGCCGCCGTTCACCACCTCTATCTTGAGGCCGCGCCTCTCCCCCGCCTCGACAAACTCCCCCACCGGACACCGGCCGCAACGCATACAGTTTGAGATGTCGTTGGTGATTTTCCTGTTACACACGTCAATCTGCAAACAGTGCGGCAGCAGCACCAGTATTCTGTCGCCCTTTATCCTCCCGGACTGGGCGACGGTGAGCGAGTTGTTGACCTTGACGAAAGAGGCCATGAGCCGCGAACGGTCGAAGCGCAGGAGCTTGGCCAGGAGCACGGCCACCGGGAAGAGCAGCTTCACGGTGACTGAGGGCTTCCCGTGCGGGTAGAGCAGGTCTATTCCGGTGAGCGAGGTGACGGTGATGAGCAGCAGCCCGCCGCCAAGGATAAAGAAGAACGCGGCGAGCGCCGCCAAAAACAGGTAAAACACTAACGGCCCCAACCCGTAGAGCCGCGGATAGACGAGGTAGGCCGCAAGCGCCCCCGACCCGAGCAAAAGGAACAGGCCCGCCCAACAGTGGGATAAAAATGGAAACCGGCTCCACCCCGCGCCCGCCGCCGCAAGCCGCGGCAAACCGCCGGAAGCCCGCGCCGCGGCGTTCACCGTCATCCCACATTCTCCACCGATTTGATGCCGGGCACCCTCTCCTTTATAATACGCTCAACGCCCATCTTGAGCGTCATAACCGCCCCCGGACATCCGGCGCAAGCGCCGCGCAACCGCACCTGAACAACATTGTCGCCGGTAACGCCCACAAACTCAATGTCGCCGCCGTCGTCTTGCAACCTCGGGCGGATTTCGTCAATGGCGGCCTCGATTTCGTTTTCAATATCTTTTCCCATTTGTACACCCCTCCTTATGTTTGTTTGTGCCTAACTTATTAAAATAATTAATCTATCCTTAAAAAGTCAAATTAATCGCTTCTCCCGCATCTGCCGCCGCCGAATCACGACCAGCGTCACCGTCAGGGCGGCGATAAGGACGAGCATCGCCAGCCGCGTCAAGAGCCCGCTCGGCGCCCGCGGCTCCCGGGGAACTTCGACCGTCAACACCAGCGGCCGTAACGCGCCGCCGCCCCCGGTCGCGCTAATCGATAGTTTATAGCCGTCGGAATCATCACCGTCGTCAAAGAACTCCCACGGGACAACCCACTCCGCGGTAAGCGGCCCGCCCGCGTCAAACTCTCCCTTGTCAAACGCGAAAAACTCGCCGGACGGCCGGCCGGGGAGCTTTATCTCCAGCGACCGACCGGTATTGACGGCGCGGAGCGTGAATATCCAATCGCGGCGGTACGACATATCGATACCGGTATCATTATTAACGGCAGCAGCGTTATCAACAGCATCAATTCCCGGATTACTACCGGTATTTATACCCGTATCAACGCCGCCGGCCGGTAACGAAACATATCCTGCGACACCTTCGACCGTACTGACCGCGTCCCACAACCATTTTGCTTCCGGCCAAACATTGGCCTCGGCACCCCGCCATTCAAGCAAAAAGCCGTCAACCTGTATCTTGCGGCCGCGGCGCACTAAATTTATGCTTTTTTTATCGACGGTATCCGTAGAATCTTGTTTGACAACGGCTCCGGATTGGCTTACGCCGAGATAACCAAGTTGCTTCGCTACGCTCGCAGCGACGTCATCAACAGCCACACCCTTTTTACCGACATCGGCATTAGCGGCGGTAAACATATTAACGCCGCCGACGAGCATCGCTACCGCGAACACCGCCGCGAATATAAAATTTATTTTACGCATCTGAACCCCACGCTCGCTTCGGCGCTTCCAGCCGCAAACCAATGGCGGTTGCGCACCCTTAGCTCATTTGGGCCGCCGTACCAACCGCCGCCCCTTATCACTCTGTAATATCCGGCATCCGGCCCCTTAGGGTCAGTATCGGCGGCATTCTCGTAGGCGTCGGCGGCGTAGAAGTCGGCCGTCCACTCCCAAACGTTGCCGGTCATATCGTACAAACCGTACCCGTTCGGCGCAAACCCGCCGACGGTCTGCGGAGCGTTGCGAGGGCAACGGCTACCGTCCGGCGCCGCGTCGCCCCAAGCGTAACGCCCGGCGCCGCCTCCCAACGCCGCGTACTCCCACTGTGCCTCCGTAGGCAGCCGCATCCCCACGCTCGCGCAGTATGCCCTCGCCTGCTGCCAAGTCACGCAGACCACGGGAAATCCGTCGCCGCGCAGGTGCGGCGGAACGACCACCTTCCGAAAACCGCCGCCCGCCCAAATCAAACAATTGCCGTCGTCGTAATGCGCCTGCGTACACTGCCCGCCGTCGACGCAACGCCCATATTGCGCCTCGGTAACCTCAGTAGCCGTCATACCGAAACCCGACATACGGACAGGGCGGACGGGAGACTCGTCAGGGTCGGCGCCGGCCTCTTCGGAACCGCGGCTGAAAACACCGACGGGAATCGACACTACGGCGCCGACAGTCGCTTGCGCAAAGGCGCGGACGGGAACGGCACCACACGCCGCCGCAACGAAAATTACAGCGGCGGCGCGTACAACCGCGGTAACCGGCGACCCCGCCTTAATATTGTCGATTCGCATCCTGCCTCACCCCCAAAACACCCCTCCCTTTGACCGGAATCGCGCACAGCCGATGTAAAAAACGTTCCCAAAAGATTCTTAATCTTTTAAGCCACTATGCGCTTTTGGCAATAGAGTTAAATAAGATAATATTCGGGAAGGGATAAAATCAAAACTTTTTGGATTTACGGATGAAAAACGTTAGTTTCGCCGTTCTACATTAACATACAAATCGGCGAAAGAATTCAAATTCCTTAATGCCTTCGCCGGCAGAATCACCAACGCCCAAGACGTAATCGGAAAAACGCCGATTGGCGGCGGTAGGGGCTGAATACAGAAATAATTTCACTACCATCCCATATGAAAATAAAGGCGCTCGTGGAATTGTTAATAATTGTAATTGCGGAAAGTCCCGCCAGGGACGTTACTCTATTAACCGTAGGTTTTAACCTACGGGTCAATGACAGCCGCAAATTCAAAGAAGTCCCGCTAGGGACGAAACATTATTAACCCCGGAGGTTTCAAAAAAGACATGAGCAGAGAGGACTACACTGCCCTTTCATATAGTTTGGAAACTTAATGGCTCGGCGGTAAAAACGCCGGCGTGTCGCCGCTGCGCGGCTTTATAGGCGCATACGCGGATACGTAATGTATAGAATAAAAATGTGCTAACTCGGTCAAATATATTATATTGTCATAAGTGGTATTTTGGGGCTATTTAAGGCGGTTTGAGAACACTTGTGGCTACATATGGGATGGTAATGATTCAAGATAAAGAAAATAGGAGGCGAGATAATGGGACAGGCGGTAATGGCGTACAAGAGCGTAGTTGCGTCGGCCGATTTTCGGGAGATAGAACGCCAGCGCGACCTAACGCGGCTCAACGAAACCTCGGCGCTTAATAATGCCCGGCGGAAGGGACGAACGGAGGGACGAGCCGAGGGACGGCAGGAGGGACGGAATGAAACGCTACGGAAGAACGTCAACCATATGTGCCAAGAGGGCTTCGACGTTAAAACTATCGCCAGGGCCTTAGGACTCTCCGAACAAGACGTCAACGATACCTTAGGGATTTGACGGCAAGAGATTGATTGCCGCCGACTGGATGACGGGGCGACCGGACATTGCCGCGGGGGGATTGACGGTTGCCAACCGCCTCCCCCGGACACAAAGACCTGGCCGGCGGAATCACCGTCGCACAAACCATAGCCGGAAAAACGCCGATTGTCGGCGGTATAGTGGGATTGTAATGTTTCGATCATCTTTGGTCTCTGCCGCCATCTTCTTTCCGCGCAATTTTCCTTGTATTTCTCGCGTTTAGACGGCTTATGGCGGACTTGCCAGTTTCTTTTTCTAACAGCTCACGGGCGGCTTTGGCAGTGTTTGCCCCGGCTTTCGCGACTTTCGCGCTTTCAGCGAATCCATTCGGTTGACGGGCTATTGATATTTCCGTCGCGGCTACTTCGGCGAACATATTAAGCACCAACTCGGTATTTGTCATATTATCGCGCAAGTTTTCTTTCTTCAACCCCTTGTATTTCTTATACTCGCGTGTCGTCATTCCGCTCCAGGTTTTGCTCATTAAATCGGTCAGCGCGGCGTATTCCTCGCCCTCTTGAACACCGCTGTTATCCCATTCGTCGGTTAAGGCTTTACGAACCTCAATAGACTTAATACGTTGATTTATCCAGTTTTCGCTATACCCCAAACGGCGGTAATTCTGTACTGCGCGGTCAATCGAGAGTTCCGGGTCAACCGTCTCATCTATGCGTTCCCTGCCGACCCTGGCAAGCCACAACTTGAACGGCTCGGCTTTTTTGCTCGGTACGGACTGGATAAGGCGTAAAACCTGTTCGGTATCGGCAACATCGGTTAAATACATTTTTCCGTCGGCGGCTTCCATTTTCAGTTGTACGATATTTTCGTACAACTGACTTCCTTCCGCCTTGAGTTTACGCTTTAAGTCGCTCCAGTAACGACGCGGGCTATCGCTATCCGTTAGTATCGCAATAATATCAACAACCGAAAACCACCACTTCTCAACCGCTTCGTCCCAAACAGCGCGAACTTGCCTTTCTTCAAACAGTTTGATTTTGTTTTTAGACCCACCCATTTTTATGCCCCTCCCACCAATATGTTTTTTTACACTGCCAAAACCGATA
>JAITCM010000023.1 GCA_031283085.1 Chitinispirillales bacterium
ACGGCGTAAAATACCGTGTTCCACTCGGCTATTTGCGCTATTTCGGCATCTCCCGATTTGCTCAATTCCATAGACGCCTTGTAGAGGCCGAATGTCAAATCCTCCAGCGCCGGGATAAAGTTTTTATCTTCAAGGACTTTCAGCGCGTACGACAGGTAGATATGGAAAGCCTGTAAAAACAGGTCGGTGGTCACAAAACTCGGCATGGCGCGGTAATCGTTTTGTTCGTAGAGATGGAATAATTGCAAATGGCCGGTTTCCATCTCCGCGATTACAAAATTATTCTGAGCGAGCTTGTCCATATAGCTCTTATCCCACGTTTTGAGCATATCCATATTCACAACGTGGGCAATATCGCCCACGGTATAACCGTTTTTGCTTACGTACATTCCGTTTTTGCGGAGCTCGGCAATCCGCCCGTCAACCTTATCCACAAACTCCTTTTCGGCGGCGCTTAGAGTTACGTCCTTTTCCGACGCCGCAATTTTTTTGCTTTTCTTCCAATATTCCAATTCCAGCAGGTAACACATATAGTCGGCATACCACGGTATCGGGCCTTTCTTGCTTATAAAGCGCGAATACAGGTTATTGTCCTTAAATAACAGCCCGTTCACGGCGTAAACCCCGCTGTGCAGCGTGAGCAGGTCATTCATCGAAAGCCGGCTCAAATCCCGCCCCAGTGTTTTTTTAAGGTAATCGTTTTTCAAAGAATCATACTTGCCGTTTAATTTGCCAAGGTCTTCAGCGCGCCGGGTTTTTATTTTTTCATTTACCGCGTCGGGCTCGAGCCCGTCTTTGTAATACGCCGGAATCTTTCCGTATATGCCCCCCCACATATTTCTTGCTTTAGGTTCTTCCGTTTCCCCTGTATCGCTTTCGTGGTACGCCGAAATCTCTTCGTAGGCGCCATCCCCCGTATTTTTCGCCGTCGATTCTTCCGTTTTCCCGGTTTTGCAGGCGGCGATGCAAAGCGCGGCGAGCGCGGCGGCAAGGCACAGCGTCTTTTTCATGCCTATTGTTTTCATAGTTTACCAATCTGAAAAAGTTTACAAAATCAAACCGTTATCATACTTTCTATTTCTCGCTTTGCCTTTTCCAACGCACAGGCAGCCTCTTCACGCAATCGTTTAGCCTCCGCCCGAATGGATTGTATATGTTCGGCGATTTCGGCTTGTTTTTCAATCGGAGGGAAAGGTATAATCATATTATTTACGACATCTTTTGTTAATCCGGTAACCGTAGCGCCGGTAATTCCTCTTTGAATTTGAATTTGCCCGACACTTGAGTATAATATATGCAATAAAAAATACGGTTTGACAGACTCTTTTACCCGCATCATAAAGACATGTTCGTTTATATTCTGAAGCTCAAATTCGGTTTTATCGACGATGGCGACTTTTCCTGTGGTAGCGCCGTCTTTTACCAACAAGATATCAAGTTTTCGGGTTTGTGTATTTTGTATCTTTTTATGAAAGTCTACAGGGATATATTTTGGCGTTTTTAACTCAATTTCGCAATTTGTGCCGATGTGTTCCCCGCCTATGCTTAATACCCCTTGCTTTATATCGGATACGCCGCCGGAAGGACGGCTTCCGCTTTCTAAAAAACAGATAATATCTTTTATTTTTTTACAGTGAAAACCGGATTCTGTAATATTTTTTGTAAAAGCATTGAAAAATCCGCGATTATAATATGGGTCAAACCTCCCTCCGATTAAATCCAAAATATTCACCTTAAAACACCGTTCCTTTCCTGTATTTTCCGGCAACGCTATCCCCAATTCTTTCAGCAAATAATCATCAATACCGTCCAACAACGCGGCGGCTTCCCGTTCTTTGGCTTGCTTTTCTTCCACGGCGCGTTGATACAGGTCAACAATTTGTCGTTGTTTTTCTATGGGCGGTAACGGGATTCGGATGGATTTCAGGTAACCGCATGATACCCGCTGCTGTCCCGCGGAACCTCCGAAAGAATTTTTCGCCGATTCCAGCACCCGCTTATCCCGCAAAATAAAATGGATGTATTCTATTAAAACGTTATCGGCTTTCGGCCTTAAAACATAAAATTCGGTTGAACCGCAACCGTACCCATTGACTAAATTTTGGGCAATAGCCGATTTACCGTTTTGCATACAAGGCGTAATTTTGGCCCAAATTAAATCGTTTTCCTTAAACCTTGTAAACCCTTTGTTTTTTGAAACCGTCGTCGTGCGCCGTTCGGCAATTTTCCCATTCTGTTCATCAACAACTTCCATCGGCACAAAAGAGATAGCGCTATTGCCAGATAGATTTTCATACTTCACTGTCGGATTTATCCACAGAAGTTCGGAAAGATGAAAAGACGAATACGATTTTGAAGTAAAGTTGAATCGCTCACGATAGAATGAGGCGTCCATCCGGTTATTGAGGTAATCAAAATATTTTACTGTGTTCTTTATCATAGTTTTTCCTCAACAATGAAACTTTGAATATGGTTCGCGACTTCTACAAGTTCGCTGCCTTCTATCTTTTTACCAGTTGCGTCGTAACCTATATTTTCAACCTCGAACATCAACGTCGAGTAATTTTGAATGCACGAAGTTATCCTTTCTTTGTACAACTCCAAAACCCGTTCTTCCTTCGCCTCCCTGTCCAAGCCTTTTTCCTCATTCACTCGCGCTTTTATATCGTCAAGAATCGTTTCCAATTGTTTGGTCACGGCTTCGGGGTGTTTCTTCAAAAAAAGAATTGACGATTTTACACCGGCTCCAACGTGCGCGAATGTGTGTTGCGGAAGCGAGACTACCGCTATGATACGGAATTTTTCCGTCATCCAATCGCGTACATACTGGCTTGTGGAGTTGGTCAGTATTCCGTCGGGAACGACGATTGCTAAATAACCGCCCTCACGCAGGTATTTGTGACAGCGTTCCAAAAACAGGATTTCTGTGTTTTGAGACGCGCGCCACTTGTTTTTATTGTTGTCGTCGGCAATACGGCTTTTAAGCTCGGTTATACCTAAATTTTTTTCAAACAGTTCATATTCCATGTAATAACCTACCTCATCGGCTTTGACGGCGGAACCGAAAGGTGGATTGGTCATGATTAAGTCAAATGTGCAGTCCTGAAAATTCAGGTTGCGGTTTTCCGTTTCTATGGAACGGCTGTTTTTCAATCCGTCGTTGGTAATCACGTTGGTATGCCCGTCGTCGTGGATAATCATGTTCATTTTTGCCACGCGTGAGATTTGCTCGTTAATCTCAATGCCAAAGAGCCGCGTTGTGGCGAAATCGTGCCAAAAATTGTACCATTTACTGCTGTCTTTATCAAAATATCTGTCGGCTTCTTCGCGTACCGCTTTGAGTGCGTGAATCAAAAAGCCGCCGCTCCCACAGGAAGTGTCCAGTATCTTATACTCTTTTTTGACGCCTATCGCCTTTACAACAAACCGCACAATCTCCTGCGGGGTAAAAAACTGCCCGAAGTCCCCGCGAAAGAAGTCGCTCATAAACTTTTGGAACGCCAGCCCCTTCGCGTCCAAATCGGTATGCGACAGATGAATATCCTGCAAATACTGAACAACGGTAAATATCTTGTGCTTATCTAATTTTATGTCGTCCTTGAAAACCTCCGGGTCTCTTCTCCGTCCCTCTTCGTACAAATCGCGTACCCGGCTTTCAAGCTCTGTTTTGGCTTTCAGGCTACTGCCGTCTTTTTTGTCTTCGGGATAGTAAATAACCTGAAATTTGTAAGGCTCGCCCTTTGAGCCTGGATTATTTTCTTCCCAGCGCTCGTCCCATATTTTGCAGAAAATCAGTTTGTCCAATTCGTCGAAAGCGGTTGTCGGCGCCAAAGCGCCGCCGCCCCAAAGGGCGTCGTGCGCCGATTTGAATTTCCGGATTAAATCGCCCTGAGTGCCTTTCATTGGGTCGTGCAACCCTTTTACATATTTGTATAACGGCGCCTCCCCGCCGCGTTTGGGAATATCAGGCAAGGCTATCCGTTCAACGGGAAACATACTGGATATTTCAAAATACTCGTTTTTAACGCCCGACGTCACCCATATATAAGGCGCCGCCAATGAATGGGCATAACTGTAGGCCTGGTCAACCGCTACCTGAAACTGCCGCTCGTTGGTTTCTTCTCCCTTGCATTCCGCCACAATCAATACTTTATTGTTTTTTTCGTTGTAAACTAAAATGTCGGCTTCTTTGGTCTCCGCTCCCATTTGTACCGATTCGTTGACCGAGATATTTTGTGGCAGGTAATCGTACTCAAAAATCAGTTTCAGGAACGCGGCAGCCTGCGCAAACTCTTCGGGATTCTGCAACCGCCGCTTGGTTTTGTTTTTGCAGTTATAGCTAACAGTCAAATAGTCGTCACCCACGGCGATATATTTTTTCGTGACGCCTTTTCTAAACAGTTCCGCCGCCAATAGCTCTTTTATTTCATCAACGCTTTTCGCCATTATTCGGCCTCTTTCATTATCGACGTTAAATAATCACCTGTTCAGCCGGCGTTCAGGTACCGTCTCCTCCGTTTCAAACGGCGGCGACTGCGACGGCGGGGGTGGAGGCGGTGGTGGCGTCTCTTCTTTGCCGAACATGGCGCGGTAGACCTCTTCCGCGGTAAAGGCCACGCCGCCGTCCGGGTCGTGCCGCAGGGTTGACAGGAGTTGACGGCAGCGTGGGTCTTTGATTTTTCCCAGCGCTATTATCGTCTCTATTTTCAGTGACGGTTCTTCCATTCGGTTGAGTAAAGACATCAGGATATTCGCCGCCGGCTGGTCTTTCATCTCCCCTATCAGCGATACGGCCAAACGGCGTATGCGCGGGTCGGCATCCTGTTCCGTGATTATTACACGCAGGTGCGGGGAGTAGACTTCGTACCTGTCCCTGATGCGTTCCACCATGTCTTTGACCAATTCCGGGTCAAAGGGTTCCTGTTCGTAGAGGTTTCGCAGTTTGGAGAGTTCGTCGACTACCCGCGCCCTCTCCTCTTTGCGGTCGCCGGAGACTTGGGAGAGTTCGTGGATGCGGTCGGCGTTCCAGCGGGCATCGAAGGCAATGGAGTCTACGCGCTTGTTGGCGGCGGCGATTTCACCGCGGAGGCGGTCTATTCTGTCCTCTACGCCGGTAAGACCGTCTAAGCCGTTGTAGCCGGCGCCGATGTTAAACTTGAGGCCGGCGCGCAGCGTCGGCCTGAACGCGAACGGGTCCGCTCTTTTTCTGGATATATTAGGCGCGTCCAACACACCTACGTTGAATTCCAGTCTATCCGCCACAAGGCGGAAAACGGCGAAAGCGGAGAGCATGAACTCACCCGAACGTTGCTGTCCTTCCACGGTGACGTACAACCCCTGCCCGAAATATTTTTCTATGCCTATAAAGGGGTTAACCTCGTCGTACTTGGGGTCGCTTCGCGTCAAAGCGCTCAAAAGGCCTACGTGTATCCTGAGCTTCGCCCATTCGGAGCTTTTGGCGACGCCCAGGTAAAACTCGTTTTTGGGGTAGAAACCACCCTCGCCAAAGTAGGAGCCGCCGCCGTCAAAGTAATAAGCCTCGCGGCTTACGTATATGTTTTGAAATCCTAACGTTAGGGTGGGGACATACCAAATATCGGGATTTTCCTTTACCACGCAGGCCTTGGCGCCCATTGTAAACCCGCCGGCGTAACCGAGGTCTACCCCCACCCATTCCGAGAAGCCTAAGTGGATGCGCTGTACCGAGATGAACTTGGAGAACGAAAAACCGTCGAGATTCCAGGCCAAATCGGCGTCAACCACAACCCTTCCGCCCGGAAGCATATCGGTGTTAGGGACGAACTGCAACGCTGACCAGCGCGTGACGGCGACGGGTGCGCATAGCGCCCCCGCCGTCAACACAACCGCGCATATATATATTAATCCCCGCCTACCGCACATCGTTAAAAAACCTTTCGCAAAGGCAAACTCGTCAATTATTGAACTCGCCTTCCTCATCTCCGGCGCCGCCGTTCGATGATGCGGACGGTTCGGTGTTGCCTTCCGATACGTCAAACTCGTTGCTGTCGTCGCTGTCGGAGCCCGAATAGGACGGCTGGCGGGAGGAATAGCGGCTGTCGGATGCCCCATATGAGGAACCCGGCGAGACGGATTCGGAATCGAATGAACCGTAACTGGAGGAACCCGACGCGGTTTTGGACGCGGATACCCCCTCCGGAGGCGCCGGCAAGCGGTCGCGTATATCCTTGAGCAACTGTATAATGATGTCGTTTTGCCTGACGAGACGGTCGTTTGAACCGTAGTTGTTGTTACGGTTGTAGCCGTAACCGCCGCCGCTCCTGTAGCCGCCGCTCCCGCCGCTGTAACCACCGCCCGACCCGCCGCTCCCCTCCGGACGCCTGCCGCGCTGGGCGGAACCCGAGTACGACGACTGCGCCCCGTCGCCCTGACGGTCTTTGCCATAACCGCCGCTACGGTATCCCCCACCGCCGCCGGAGGAATACCCCCCCTGATTCTGTTGCTGATACTCCCCGCCGGACTTGTTGTCCCCATTGTACTTAGGGATGGGCCTGCGGACAAACACCCCTCCTTGCCCCTGACCCTGGCCTTGCCCCTGACTTTGGCTCGAGCGACTCGACTCATCGTTGTACATGCCAACTCCTTTCACTTACTCTACTCGCGCCATACAGACGCGGCGTATGATTAAGATTTTTGTTGTGAAAATGCTGTTATTGGTTATGTGTTTGTTGTTATCCGCTGCGCAAACCAATCCATTAAAAAATCCCCGCGTTCGTCGGTAACATCTATACTTTCGCACTTCGTCTTATTCCTAAACCATGTCATCTGGCGCTTCGCGTAACGCCGCGTGTTTTGCTTTATGAGTTCGACCGCCCTGTCAATACTAACCTCTCCCCTTTCAACACCGAAGAGCTCCCGATAACCTACGCACACCATGCCAGGGCAACGCTCGTCGTAACCTTCGGCGCGGAGGCCCAAAAACTCTTTCCACAGCCCCGCCACGACCATCGCGTCCACGCGCCTGTTGATTCTGTCATACAGCACATCTCTGGGGCGGCTTATAACGACTGCCCGAAAATCGACATCCTCATGTTGGCGGCCCTCTTTTTGCAACACCGACAACGGCAGTCCTTTCCTGTAAAATATATCAAGCGCGCGCAATACTCGCTGTAAATTGTTCGGATGAATTTTGGAGGCCGCCTCCGGGTCAACACCGGCGAGCCGCTCGTGCATCCGCGCCGCGCCGCGAACGCGGGCCTCCTCCCGCAGCCTCTCCCTTAGCTCCAAATCAGCCGCATCCAACCGGCTCGCGCCCTCAAGCATCACATAATAATATAAACCAGTGCCGCCGCAAATCAAAATTTTTTTTCCGAATTCACGCGCCTCGCGTATGAGCCGCAACGCGTCGTCGGCAAAAGCAAAAGCCGAATAAGGCTCAGCCGGCTCCAAAATATCTATCATCCAGTGCCTGACACGCGCTCTCTCAAGCGGCGACGGCTTGGCGGTGCCGATGTCCATACGCCGGTAGACCTGCCGCGAATCGCAGGACACCACCTCGTAACCGAACGCCTCCGCCGCACGCAAAACAAACGAAGTCTTGCCGACGGCGGTTGGCCCCAAAATCACAGGTACGATTATCTTTTCCATAAAAAGGTCAAAAATCATTCGTTATCGGGCGCTTGCTTACGAATAAAATAACATACGACACGGGGATAATGTATATTTATTTTGTACTTTTAAGTAATTTGGCGTTGTTTTTTAACGCGTCACATATACAGGACAATCCAATGGCGGATAAAAAACGCAAGAAAAACAGCCCCGACAAAGACTCGCGAACGTCCGCGTCCGAAAAGAATTCACAGCCGATATTGCCGTTATTGATACTGACGTTGGCGGCGCTGTCGGTATTGGGCGTCGCCGCCGTCTTTCTGCACCCGCCGACCAGAAACAAAGCCGTTGCCGTGATGTCCAAAACAAGACATATTATAGACATCATAAAGGATGATGGGAAGCAGACGCCCGGAACGGACGACGCCGCCCGAAACGTCGGCGTCTCCGACGCCGCTTTGAGGTTCCAAAACGCCCTCGTCGCCAAATTCACCGAACTGGAACTGCGCGACGCCGACTACTCCATCCAATACTTTCCGCGGGACAGCGCCATAGAAATCAAGGCCGCCGTCCCGCGGGGGCACCCTATGGAGTGGGTAATATGGAATCTGTCAAGCGCCCCAACCGCCCCCTACCGCGTGGACGACTGCGTCTGCGCCACAGAAACCAACTGCGCGATAACTTTCAATAGCTCAAACGCAAAGCAGCCCAAAGCCGTCGTCAAGATACAGCAGTCTAACCGCTATATGTCTAACACCGCGAAAATCGCGGTACTTATAGAGAACTTCGGCTTTGAGGCCGACGCCACCACGGCGGAGTACCTCTCCTTCCCCGAACCGCTGACGGTCGCCCTGCTCCCCGCAGGAAAACTCGCCGTGTGGACGGCGCAGATAGCCGACGAGTATAAGAAAGAGGTCGTTCTGCTGTTGCCCATGGAACCACTCCCACAGCAGTACGACAAGTACAAGAACTCAATGGTCATGATACACTACAGCGACGACAACATCCGCAACATCATATCGCAGGCCGCAACCGCCATCCCCAACTTTTCAGGCGTCTGCAACTTCCACGGCGCCAAAGTCATGGAGGACTCGCGGGTTATGGGCATCATACTTTCGGAGGTAAGCAAGCGCAAAGCCTACTTCGTCCACACCGACATTTCAAAGAAATCCGTGACACCGCAGCTGACCAAGTCAATGAAAATCCCAAACGCCCCGATACAGGGTTCTATAGACGCGGCGGCGACGGCGGAACAGGTGAAGGAAAAACTGCGCCGCTACTCCGTTACGGCGGAGAAGACGGGCAAGGTGCTGATTAAAGCGCAGCCGTCAACGGCGTTTATAAAGGCGCTCAAGGAGGAGACGGAGGCGTTTAAAAAGAACGGTATCAAACTGGTTTATGTGTCGGAATTGGTAAAATGACTGTTCAAACCGCGTCTCGTTGTTTCGCGATCTCGTTTGTCCGAAAATTGATTTTAAGGACAGACTCTTTCAAACATTGTCAACGCCCCGCAAAAATCCTCCGGGTAAGGCGCCGTAACCTGTACGTTTTCTCCTGTCAACGGGTGGGTGAAAGACAATGACAAGGCGTGCAGCGCGTGTCTTTCAAAACGTTTGAAGACGCTATACGCAAACGGCCTTTCCATCGGTGGGATTTTGAGCGCCGCTTCGCGAGTCCCGCCGTACAAATCGTCCCCGACAATCGGAAAACCTTTGTGGCCGCAATGTACGCGGATTTGGTGCGTGCGTCCTGTGTGCAGGGTGAATTCCATCAGCGCTATCCCGCAGATAAACTTTTTCAGGCGGTACTCGGTGACGGCCGGTTTACCGTTGTGTTCATCCACAATACGTTTGACCCGTTCGCGCCGGCTGGCGGCGAGCGGAAGGTCAATTACCCCGTGTTCTAAAGGACGCGCCCCAACGCAGAACCCGGTATATACTTTGTTTATGGCCCGCGACATAAAGAGTTCGGCGAACGCGGTATGCGCGGCGTCGGTCTTGGCGACTATGAGAGCGCCGGAAGTGTCCTTGTCGAGCCTGTGGACAATCCCCGGCCTGTAACCCTCGGAACCGGACGACACATTTGCCCCGAAGCGGTGCAACAGCGCGTTGACCACGGTTCCGTCGGCGTTCCCCCGCCCGGGGTGGACGACCAATCCGGACGGCTTGTTGATTACCGCGATGTGATTGTCCTCATACAATATGTTGAGCGGGATGTCTTGCGGGAGCGGCGCAATGTCGCAGTAAGGCCGCGCCTGTGTCAACGCGCGGTCGTCAACGGCAACAACGTCTCCGGTTACGACGTCGGCATTTTTTTTGACGACCGGCTTGCCGTTGACGGACACGCGCCCGTCGGCAATAATCTTTTGAATACAAGAACGCGATGAACCGCCCACGGCATCCGCCAAAAAGACGTCCAGACGCCGGCCGTTACGGTCGTTGTTAACGATGTAGTCCATATAATTCGTTACTTGTCCCCATCCGCGCGCCGTTCAAAGTAAAACACCCCGTCCCACGACGCGCCCTCGGTTATCCCGAACGCCGCCGCCACGCGCTCGACGAATTCGCAGCGTTTTTCCATGTTTTTGCGGTACGCGCCGTCTTTTTTCTTCATGCCGCGTATGCGCTTATTAATTTTCATTATATATTTTCGGAATCCTTCCACCCCTAAGCCGCGCTTGTAGTAATTTACAATGCGCAGGCACGGCACAAGGTTATCTTCCGCATCCACATCGATATTCTTTTTCCACCTCCGCGACAGCCGCCGTGGCGCCTTGTGGTCAACTTGCCAGTCGTCGCCGAGCGGCTGCCCCGTGTATGCGCACAGCCCGCCGAACTTCGCGCGTATTCGCTCTCGCTTTGTCATTTACAGCCATAATCTCCGAAGGAGCTTTTCAAATCTCGCCGTACACCTCATCTATTTGGCGTGAATGCCGTTGATTGTTTCCTGTTTTTTAACGTAATCGTAAATACTCCAAAAATAATCGCAGTCTTTCATCAGAATTTTTTTGCGTCTTTGAGATTCTGTCTTCAAACGTCATCTTTCCGCCCCGCTGTCCGTTTCATTCTCCATACTTGCCCCAACCTCACTGTCCGCTTCTTTCCGAACGCTCTCCCCCGCCGCCCCGGCCGCTCCCGCATCCGCCCGCGGCTTCCTCCTCACCGCCTCCAGCGCGAAGTTGATAATCATCACCGCCACGCCCACCGTGACGAAGATGTCGGCCACATTGTAGATGAACCAGTAGTTGTCCGGCGGGATACCCATCCTTATGAAGTCTACCACGCCCCTCTTGCCGTGTATTAGCCGGTCGTAAAGATTTCCGAAGGCTCCGGGCAATACCAGTATAAGCCCGACGCGCATCAGCACCTCGTTCTTATTCAGCGCCCTGTAGTAGAAGAGCAGGAACGATATCGCGAAGAGCATGAAGATTGACAGGAAGACGCTCGGATGCATCCACGAGAAGAAGCCGGGAGGTTTGGTTCCGAAAACCGCCCCCGTGTTGTAGACCAGCAACCACTGCAGGTACTCCCCTATGACATTGACCGCCCGCCCCTCCTGGAGCCGCGTGACCGCCAGATACTTTGTCCCGACGTCGGCCAAAAATCCGGCGGTTGTCACCGCCGCAAGCAAAATCCACTTATGTTTTACCTCTTTTGCATTGCCATTCAATTATTTTTCCTCCATCATGGTCAAAGTGGTCAAAGTTATCGTTCCGTACATAAGGACAGCCCGTCCGCTCAACACGGCAATCGTCGGTTGCGCGGTATTCCTTGGTATGTGGCTGGCGGGCTTCCCCGCGCCGGTCCCCGTTTATGTCGAAAGCGTTGAACCTGTCGCCGGCGCGGTCAAAAGCTATACCGACGCCATACTGCTGATACTCGCCGCAATGGCCGCCACGGCCTACGGCAACGCCGTCAACGACATTTTGGATGTGGAAACCGACCGCGTGAGCCACCCTGACAGGCCGCTTGTTACAGGCGCCATGAGCATCGGCTCGGCGTCCGTGTTCACCGCGGCGCTCGCGACGCTGTCGCTCGCCTGCGCAACGGCGGTCTCCGTCTTCCACGCGACCGCCGCGCTCATCCCGATTATCCTTCTCACCATGTACTCAATCTACTTTAAGCGCACAAAGCTCATCGGGAATATAATCGTGGCCGCCCTGACCGCCTACGCGCTGCTTTTCGGCGGTTTGTCGCATCCCGATATAAAAATACTTTTCGCCCCGGCGCTTTTGGCTTTTTTGCTGAATTTTTGTAGAGAACTCGCCAAAGATGTTCAGGACACGGAGGGCGACAGGGCGGCTGGGTTCGCGACCTCGGCGGAATTGCCGCGCCCGATAATCGGGCGGCTTTTGATAATTGCCGGATGCGCGCACCTGGCGGCGATGTGGGCGCCGTCGCTGCTTTTGGGGCATTTCGGGATGGTCTACACCGGCGTTTGCGTGGCCGCGGTGCTGCCGCTGCACATCAGTTGGATGATGCTGGCGTTTAGGGCGGACTTTGATAAATACGTCAAGCGGATGGGGGCAATCCTGAAGGCGGAGATGGTCGCCGGACTCGCGGCGCTGGCGGCGGACAAAATTATTTGGACTTTGTAGCGGCGGGAATCTATCTTTAATTATCACAGGGTTAATTAGGATGAATACAAAATTAATAATAAATATCGTCACAATCTTCCCAAAGGATTTATCTGATGACACAGTTATTAACGTCAAAGAAATCAATATGTTATCTAAAGACACACATCGCCGGGTTCCTGGCAGCGGCGGCTATCCTGACCGCCGCCGTACACGCGGAGGACAAACCCGCCTCCGATGTCCTCGAACTCTACTTCTTCGGCTCCTCCACCTGCGGGGAGTGCCAGGAAATCAAGCACACGCTACTCTACCAGATTGGCCAGGAATTTGCCGATAAGCTCAAGATAAACTACTACGATACCGAAAGCAGCGGTGATTACGAATTGATGATTCGTATGGAAAGGCAGTACAAGGTTGCGAACCCGGCCCCGCAGGAGCTCTTCCTGCCCGACACCGTTCTTTTGGGCTACGAATCCATAATGGCACATGGGCGCGCGATGATTGAGGAGTATCTGAACGACCCGCAGCGCCGTCTCGCCATAGCGGTCGAGGAGCCGGCGGGCGACGTAAACGCAGCGCTTAAAGAACGCTTCAACAGGTTTTCGTTTATAAGCATAGTGGCGGCCGCACTGGTAGACGCCGTGAACCCTTGCGCTATCGCGACTATCATCTTCCTGGTCTCTTTCTTAGCCACGCAGAAGCGCAAGCGTACCGAGGTGCTCGCCGTAGGATTCACCTTCGCGGCCACGGTCTTCGCCACCTATCTGTTATTGGGTATAGGCGCGTTCAAGGTGATTACCATGTTGGACCAGTACTTTTGGGTGTCACGTGTAATAAAGTGGTCGGCGGTAACTATGGCCGGGCTTGTTGGGATACTCAGCCTCGCAGACGCGCTGCGTTACAGGAAGAGCGGCGACGCGAAGGACATAAAGTTGCAGCTGCCCAAGTCGGTGAAACTGCGCATACACAAAATAATAACGGAGAACATGAGAGGGAAGCGCCTCCTCATCGGCACGGTAGTCACCGGTTTTTTGGTAACGCTCCTTGAGGCGGTCTGCACAGGGCAGGTATACCTGCCCACGATAGTTCTGATGACGCGGTCGTCAGACGGGTCGATGAAGTTAATAGGGTGGCTGTATCTGATAATGTATAACTTCATCTTCGTGGTGCCGCTTTTGGCGGTAATGGTCGCGGCATACTACGGTATGAGGTGGACGGATTTGTCCAAAATGATGCAGAAGCGCATGACGCTGCTGAAGTTGCTTTTGGGTATGGCAATGATTGGGTTGGCGCTGTTTTTGGCGTTTTCGTCGTGAGGTTTGGAGTTTTGTGAGGGAACGCGCGGGCTTTCACAACCCGCGCTCCCCAATTCCCCGCGTTAATTGTCCATAACGCAACGCACCGAAAAACCGTAGTCCTTGTAATTGTAAGTCTCATCAACATTATCGTCGTAGGAGGACATACGTATCGCGTAAGCGTACGCGTTGCCGTTCTCCGTATATGTCCACCAGTTGCCGCCGTTGCCGGCGTTGCTGAAACCGCCGTTATTGGCGCGGTAGCCGCCGGGCACAGCCGCAAAACCGTAATTATCCATACCATTGCCGTTAGCCCACCCGGTTGCCGACTTAAGTTTTTTGCCGGCCGCGGATGAATCGCCGGCCGTCGCGACAATATTTTTCCACTCATGACGGGAAGGAAGATGCCATCCGGAGGGACAAACGCCGGTCGCCGTATTCCAATCGTAGAGTCTGCCGCCGTATTTATCGCAATTGGAGGAGTCGGTGTTTCCGTAATAGCACCAGGAACCGCTCGCCGTCTTATAATTGAGGTTTTCCGCCATCCACGTCGTGCCGCCTATATTTACCGTTTTATATGTCCTGCCGTCTCTGGCGTCGCTGAATGTACCGAATCGATTGGAACGCGGCGCCATCGCGTCGACCATCTGTTCGGACGCGGAGGTCAGGTCAGCCAGTGTTTTAAGCGGAATATCGGCGGCGCCGATTGCCGCAATTCCTGTCACGCCTACTTTCAAAATATGCCCGGACACCTGTTTTTCGCCGAAAACGGGGGTGATTTCCGCTACGCAGACATATTCCACGCCGGATTGCTCTCCCAATTTTCTGAATTGCTTAAAGTTTAAAGCCGCCGCGCCGCCCTTTTGCGCGGCCACAGCCTGCTCGAAAAGCTCCCTGTAATTATCCGCCGCCTGATAGCGTCCGCTGTTGTTCAACGCGATAATCAGCCGGGTAGTCATTGCCTTGTTGAGAGCCGGGTCTTCGGCGCCGAACACGTAAACCGCTATATCCGGTTTCTTAGGCGGAGGCGGCGCAGCCTGTACAGGCGGCGTCGGTGTCGGCGCGGCGGCCTGCGCTACCGGCGGCGGCGCAGGTGATTGTGCCGGCGCGGCGGCTTGCGCTACCGGCGGCGGATATTGATACTGCCCCGGCGCCGGATATTGGTACTGTGAATATTGGTACTGCGCTGGCGGCGGATATTGATACTGCACGGGCGCCGTTTGCTGCGCGGGTGCCGGATATTGATACTGCGCTGGCGCTGTTTGCTGCGACGCGACAACGGCAGGCGCCGGCGCGGCGGTTGCCACGCCGCCGCCGTCGCTCTTTGCCGCCGCCACAAGTTCCGGCACACGCGGCAAAACCTCTTTCAACACCGACTGCACAAGCTCCGCGGGATTGGGCAGACTGCCGGACATCGCCCCGTCGACAATCCTCTTCACTATCGGCCTTGCCATCTCGGAGAGCTTTTTCACGATATTAGCCTTGGCCGCCTCCGAAATAGGCTCCTTATCGACCATGCTCGCGAACTTCTTTTCGAGTTCGCCAATAACCTTGTTGGTGAGCGCTTCCGCCGCTTTTCCCTTGGCCGCGTTCGTCGCCGCGCCCATTAGCCCCCCGAACTGCGCGTAAGAAACATTCGGCGCCGCAATCACAATCGCCGCCACCGCTGCCAACAAAAGCGTCCGTCCTTGCCGTTTGAACAAACTCATAATAGTTCCCTCAAGAATGTTAAATAAACGTATTAATTTAATCGTTAAATAATATTGCTATTATCTTTGCCGCCGCCTTACATTCCCCGCCCGCCCGCGTTGCGGCCCATCTTGCCGAGTAACAACGTCAGGCGTATACCGCAATACTCACGTTATATCGGTCATAACTCACTTTCCGCCGGATAAATTGTCGCGGAAGCCGGCGAAGACTGTTGACTTTCTCCGGCGCTGTTGTAAGCCGATACCTTGTAATAGTAGGTCGTACCCGTTATACTTGGCGACAACCCGGTATCCGTATACGCTGTGGAATATGCTGTCCCCGCATAATAATAATTGCTGGAAGAGCCTGTACTGCGATACACGCGGTATTCCGTAGCCCCGCTGACCGACGACCAGCTTATTGTGATACTGCTTGACGACGTTGAACTCGCGTATACGTTTGCGGGGGTACTTGGCGCGGGTATGTCGGTCGTAGCGGACGCGTACGAAGAAGACTTTGAGCTTTCCACATCGCCGTTGTAGGCTGACACCTTGTAATAGTACGTCGTGCCCGGCGACAATCCGTTATCCGTATGCGATGTAGATGATGTACTGCCTATATAACTATATGTGCCGTCGGCGATAGTACTGCGATACACGCGGTATCCGGTAACCCCGCTGACCGACGACCAGCTTACGGAGATACTGCTTGACGACGTCGAATTCGCGGATACGTCAGACGGGGGGGGGAGAGATGTCGTCGCGGAAGCCGGCGGATAAGACTGTGAGCTTTCCACATTGCTGTTGTAGGCCGATACCTTGTAATAGTAAGCCGTGCCGGGCGACAATCCGTTATCCGTGTATGACGTGGAAGATGAAGTTCTCGTGGCTATCTCATAATAACTGCCGGAAAAGCTTGTACTGCGATACACACGGTATCCGGTAGCCCCGTTGACCAGCGACCAGCTTACCGATATACTGCTTGACGACGTCGAAATCGCGGATACGCTAGACGGGGGGTCGAGGTCGAGCGTCGCGTTAGCGTAAGAAGACTGTGAACTTTCCACATTGCCTTTGTAGGCCGATACCTTGTAATAGTAAGTCGTTCCGGGCGACAATCCGTTATCCGTATAAGATGTAGATGATGTGCTCCCCACTGGCTCATACGTACCGCCGGCGCTCGTATTGCGGTATACTCTGTACCCCGCGGCCCCGTCGACCGACGCCCAAGTTACGGATATACTGCTTGACGACGTCGAAATCGCGTTTACGTTTGTCGGGGCGTTAAGTATTGTTGTCACGGAAGCCGGCGGGGAAGAGTGTAAACTTTCCACATTGCCTTTGTAGGCTGATACCGTGTAATAGTACAGCGTGCCCGGCGACAATCCGTTTTCCGTATACGATGTGGATGATGTACTCCCCACCTGACTGCCGCCGCGGTATATTCTGTACCCCGCAGCCCCGCTGACCGGCGACCAGGTTATCGTAATACTGCTTGACGATGTCGAACTCGCGGATACGTTTGTCGGGGCGTTAATTATGGTTGTGGCGTTACGAGGGCTCGATTGAGGGCTCTCTCCCAACCCGTTGCAGGCGGATACTTTGTAATAGTATGTCGTGCCCGGCGACAAATTAGCGTTATCGGTATATGACGTGGAAGAGGAAGATATGTTACCCCCCACCTGAATATAACTGCCGGAAGAGCTTGTGCTGCGATACACACGATACCCCATGGCCCCGGAAACGAACGCCCAATTTACCGTGATACTGCTTGACGACACCGCGCTGGCCCCCATAATTAGCGGCGTGTCGGGCGCGAATTCCTTAGAGAGCTCAACGCTCAGGTTATCGCTGCATCCTAGTATCCAGACCGCGCAAGCGGAAATTACGGTCGATAAAAGCGCCTGTCTCCGTCGAATAAACACATCTGCCTCCTTGATTCAAAACAGTCAAAAGATAAAAACAATGTTCAACTATACCGTATATCGGCCGCGGTAACCGGTCTCTTTTTACCGTTAACTAAAATAACTGCCTTATCCCAAACGCATGCGAGTAATAGGCCGTACCGTAGTTAAACCTGTAAAAATATTGCGTATATCCTTTGCCAAACGCTAAACCCCCGCCCAGGGCTACTCCAATATTGGTCATCCACGCGCTCTCGGATGTCCGGTCATTTTTGGCGGAAAGTACGTCTAAGAACGCGCCGGCTTCAGAGAAAAACACGCTTTTTTCAAACGTACATAGCACAGGGATATTTATGCCGTAATACGAAATAGTTTCGGAGTATTCGGCGAAACGGCTGTTCCACTCGCCAAACCGGAAATTGGTTTCCACGGCAAGCGATATGACTTTTTCGGTAATGGGCCGTATGTGGACGCCGCCTAATTGCATGATGCCGGCCTTGCCGGAAAGGCCGTAGCCCAACACGAATCCGGTTTTGGATTTTCGCGGGGTTCCCGCTTCAACCGCTCCCTCCCCCGCCTTCACGGGTTCCTCCTTACTCGGCATACACGGAGCGGGCGTTTCATAAGACCGCGCCGGCGCGGCGGACGGCGCAGCCGCCGCGGGCGGCTGTACTTTCTTAAACATCGACTCTACAATCTGTTCCGACGCGGCAGTCAGGTCAGCCAGCGTTTTAAGCGGCAGTTCGGAAGCGCCTTTCGCCGTACTCTTCGCCGTTTTCACCCTCAATAAATGCGCAAACGTCCGTTCTTCGCCGAACACGGTTACTATCTCCGCAACACAAACATAATCCGCTCCAAACCGCTCTCCAAGCCCCTTGATGAGATTGACGTCCATGCCGTTTTTTTGCTCTTCAACCGCCCGGTCAAAGAACTCCATATAATTTTCCGACGCCTGATAGCGCCCGCTCTTCGCCAACGCTATGACTAACCGTGTGGACATGGCCTTGTTGAGCCCCGGGTCTTTCGCGCCGAACACGTACGCCGCTACGTTCGGTTCGCCGTACAACTGTTGCTGCGCGGAGACCGCAGCGGGCACCTCTTGTACCGCCGCCTCCTCCTCCGGCACCGAAGTTACCGCCAGCGCCGAAACGACATCCGGTAACGCCGTAGCCGCCGCCGGAACCGGTAATACCGCTTCCGCAACTTGTGCCGGACCCGCTTCCGCAAACGCCGCCACCAGCTCCGAGTCTACCTCTTCCGCCTCGGAAACCTCCGGCGCCAAAGCCGCCACGCCGACATCCGCCGGCTCCGTGATAACTTCCGCCGGTTTCGGCTGCTCACACTGGATATCCCTGTACGCGCCGTCGCGAAACTCAAAACATTCGCCGGGGCCAACCGTCGTATTTATGATTTTCGGCTCCTTGCCGCCGAAGTATACAGCGTGCCCGCCGTCGGCACTCACACTGTATTTCAGTTGCCTTTGGGGATTCTCCTGGCCATCGCCGATTTTTGCGCCAACCACTTCGCCGGCCATTACCACGTTACCGTTTTCCTGGTCGCTGTCATAACCGGTAATTGTCCCGCCTGTCTTGATGAAAACACCGCTGGGATTGATTTTTTTACTGAAAAGAGCCTCTCCGCCTCCGCCCACGTACACGCCGCCGCCTTTGAAATCGGGGCTTTTAGGGGCGGTTTCGCCCGCTTTTAAATTGGAACCCACCTTTTCGTTGATTTTGGACATACCGGAACTCACTAAGGAATGCCCAATCTCCTGTCCCATAACATGACTGGTCGTTATGGCTAAACCGGGAAGACACTTATTACCTGATATTGTGCCGCCTTTCATAATAAATATACCGCCGCCGCTTACATTCACACCGCCGCCGTGATAGGAAAAATTGTTTGTGTTGCCGGTAATAGCGGAACCCTCGTTCATCACAAACGTCCCGTCGGAAGCCACGCTGACCAACTCCCGATAACTTGCCACCGGACCGTCGACGTACTGCGGCCCCCTAAGGGTAATGTTACTGTCCAAAATCAAGGTAACGCCCGCCCCGACATAAAACAGCGCGTCCCCGCCGTTCGCAAGCTGGACAATTCTGTTTTCGCCAACGCCCCTGACGGTTATGGTTATGTTACCCCTGTCCTTGTAAGAAAGGCTGCCTACCTTGGAAAAACCGTACGATATCAGCTCATTATTACTCAACTCTATAAGATACTCTCCCCCCGTCTGCGCGTTTGCTTTCAGCCAGATTAGCTTATTTTTAAGCCCCGCCACCGCGTCAATGGACGGTGCCGACCTTATCGCCTCCGTGCCGGCGCAGGAAACAAGAAGCCACCCAAATACAATCAATACCGCAGAAAAAAAGACACCCCTCGCGGTAACGAACGCCGTCGCGGTTTTACGTAAAAAATCGATTTTTGTCATTGTACGGCTGCTTTTTTTAGATTGTTAAAACGGATAACAAGAACGCGCATTGCCATAACGACACAACGCGGCGTGTGAGGTGAGACTATGTAAGTCGTTGCAAATCAACAGCCTACAGAATAGCAAGGTTCATAGCTTCGTAACCATTTGCGCGCCCCACGAATCCAAACTTGTTAACCGGTCAGGTAACCGATAAAATTACTTTCATAAAAATAATTCATGGCTGTTAGATGTGTCAAGAAAAAAATTTTTTTTTAAGGTAAGCGTTGATATCGGCGTACGGCATTGAAAAAACGCGCGTATTTCAAAAAGAACCCCCGCCCGGTATTTTACGGAGCGGGGATTTTATAGCGGCCTGATATTCGGGTTGCGTAAAATTCAATTCGGCCGCGAAGTTACATTCTTAACGGATGTGGCGCCGGGCGGCTGGTCCTTATAGTTCAGTTCGAGCATCTTTTTCCCGTACTCCTCGCCCAGTTTCCTGTATCCCTCATAGCTGAAGTGCAGATTATCCCCGCCGGACGCGCATCCCGCCGACGAGACCACGTGCGCGACGTTTTCGCCGCTCGGCAGCTTTGCCGTCATCGTGTTCGTCAACCCCCTGATAGCGGCCGCGTTGTTCTGCCCGCTCGCGGCTCCGTAAGGCTCGCCGGCGATGAACGGAATCGAATTGGCCGGAAGCCCCAAATCAATCAACAAATTATCATAGATGCCCTTTACTTTCTGCGCCCAGTTGCCGCTCTTGGCGCCGGACTCGCCCTGGTGCATTATAATGCCTTTGATGACGCCGACGCTCTGCGCCTCTTTAGCCAGCGTCACAAGGTGGTCATAAGGATTGTTGCCGTACAGGGCGGCGGTATTTTGCATCCAACTCTGCTCGGAACTGAAATAGGTATTCGCGCCGTTGCCCTTTTCAAACCCCTCTATGGCCGCCCCGGCAACGGCGACGGCTATAACGCCTACCTTTATATCGGCGTCGGCTATCCCGGCGACCAAAACCCTGCCGAAATAGTCGGCGGGGCACAATCCGGTATTATTTCGCACTAAAGGAGGCACGGCCCTGTACCACTGCCCCTTGACCCGCTGCTCGCTTTGAGAGTTGGAAATCTTATAGGAGCCGCCTACCGCCGCCATCACCCGAAAACGCGGGTCAACATTCTCCTTGTACGTCATGGGAATCACATCGCCGTAGGTAATAGACGACCCGCTCCAATTCTGCCCCTCCATATTCGACTGCCCGAAAGCAAGGTATACGTGAAACTTCTCCTTCTCATCCGCCGCGGCGAGCGGTTGCTTAGCGGCGGGCGCCGCGGACGGCTCCCCGTCAACAGGCTTGAACAACCCGCCAAAATCCCCGTACGACGCCGCGCCGGCGGGATTCGCGTCCTTATCGGGCGAGCATCCGTTAGCCATGATACCCCAAAGAAACAAAAACCCGGCGGTCAAAAAAAACGCCGGCCAGCGCGAAACAGACCTTCTTAACGTCACTGCGGCAGCGGTACGCATATACGCCTTTGCCCCCTGTTATTGATATTAGTATTAATATTAATGGTTTTCGGGTCATAGTATTAATATACGAGCTACCGTGTGATTTTGTTGCGTAATTTTTTTCTTTAAATACCGAATCGCGGAAACCCTTAAAGAATCCGTTGACGAAATACTCTGACCGTGACGGGGGAAAACGGGCGGGGATGTTTGCCGGGAGATGCCCGCCCGTTTGTTTGTTCGTTTTTAGGCGCTAATAGAAGTAGACGCCTAACGGTTTTACGTCTATACCATGGCTGTTGTTCCTCAATGTCACGTTGTCGTTCGATGATGGGGTGCCGCCGCCGACCGATGGGTACAGGGAGGCGAAAGCGCCCAGGACGCTGGTGTTGAACTCTATCGGCGTTGAGTATCCTGAACTGCCGGTGTTCCATTCAAAACCGCTGGTTCTCGAGAAGTTGTGAACAGCGCCTATAATTTTAGCCTTACCGCCGGTACTGAAGTGTATGCTGTTGGTAGTGGCATTGTTTAGCGAGTCTATATATATAAAGCCGCGGAAAGTGTTCTTTGTCCCGAATTGCTGCAATGTAGCGTTACCACTGCCGACATATATCAATGTGCTTGTTGTAGCCGAGTCGGTGTTTGAGTAGAAGTTGCCGCCGCCGGCGTTAAGCGTTCCTCCGGCCTTTATAATATATATTATATTGGCGTCAAAAAATTCATTAGCGACACTGTTGTTAACAGTAATACTTGAAGTGATTTCAATTACCAAGTGTGTTCCGTTGTAAAAAGTACTGCGGTTGGCATTTGTGTACGTTTGCCTCAATTTAACCATATCAAATGTGCTGCCATTGGTAGTCATTGCCTGTATTGCGTTAAGAATTACAACATTCCCGCCATGAGCCGTGTCGGCATTGTATATCTGCTGTATGGAAAGCTGCGGGTCTCGACGGGCGGAGTCGGCTGGAACGAGGGGAATGGTTGGAATAGGGGTCTTTAGCGAATCTTTATTTATGTAGGTGAACCTGCGCCACACTGTTGTTTCGGTATCAAGTTTTTTGTTTGCAAAATTATTAAAGACATCTAACGCATTCCAATTAGCCGGATAGAGATTACCAAAGTTACTGGTATAATACACATCATGGGCTTTACTGCCGGTGGCTGGAAGACTCTGCAAAATCCCTTCTATCTTACCTTGATCTCGCCACTGGTCAGTAATCTTCCCACCGATAGAGACATCATATTTGTTGCCGTCGGCATCCATATTGGATTTTATTACTTTGCCGTTGAGGAAAACATTACCCTCAAAACCAACACGGTGATAAAAGTTCAGGTTACTGCCTCCTAATGTAACCGTATTACCAAAGTAAGTTTCACCTCTGAACGTGCCCGCGCTGCCAAACACAACATTAGCGCCGAAGTATACCCACTTCTCAAAGGTAACATTCCCATTAAACGTGGGTTTCCCGTCAAATTGAACTACACTGTTAAACAACGCGGAACTTGCAAAGACAGCGTCGCCGCCGAAGTAAGCCGATGCCGAATTTTGAAAAGTAGCCGTAGCCTCAAATCTGACTTTGCCTGTGAAGTAAGCCCTTTGTTGAAACGTGGCCGGATTGTTAGAGGCAAAACTGGCGCTATCGCTAAAATAAGCCGTTCCGTTAAAAGAAGCCGTTCCGTTTGTAAAGCTGACGCCTTTTAAAAAGTAAGCCCCTTGCTTGAACGTGGCCGACGATAAAAATTGAACAGGCCCTTTAAAAATAACCACGCTGTCAAAAATTGCTTTCACATGGAATTCTGTCTTGGTGAGAGTATCCACAAAGTAAGCCTTATCCTTGAACCTGGCCGAATCTTTCATAAAATAAGCGCCGCCGCCAAAGTAAGCCGTCTGGTCAAAAACAGCCGCGGCGTTTTGAAATTTAGCGTAGCTCATAAAGGTAGCGCCGCCGCCGGAATCAATGGTCAACCCCGCGTCCGCGTTAGTAATCCCTTTTTGGGAATACATCGCGTTCTTAGCCCCAACCGATCCTGCCACCACCTCTCGCTTCAAGTTCTCAAACTGATAAAATGCCATAGCCGTCTTAAGCGCCTTACCCTTAGCGTTCTTCCCCGCGGCGACCTGAAACCCCGCTTTCAAATCTCCGCCGGACGCGGTGAGGTTATTTTGTATTTGCCCTGTCTTCTTGCTGGAGAAGTATTGGTTGGAAGACGAGGAGAGCCGTCTTCTTTGGTTCGCGGCGGTACCGGAGAAGACAAACTTGTCCCCTCCCCCAAATCTTACTATGGTGTCAATAAACGCCAGTCCTTTAGCCGAGTCGTTCGAAAAGAACCCTTCGGTAGCCACAACCCCGCTCGCCGCCGTACTCTGCATAGTCATAACCGACCCATACCCGGCACTGGCCGCCGACTGCGCCCCGGTATTCTTGACCATAAATCCGGTCACTATCCCAATGAACACCAGCGCGGCCATAACGCCGACGATAGTGGAGCCGCCGTTTTTGCAGGCTCCCGCCAATAGCTTTTTGAATTTGAAGCGGTTCATGCCCTGCCTCCTTAGTTTACGGTCTTTCGATACGATTCCCGAATCTATCGCGTACTTATATCTATAATATAAGCACGTATCGGGCGTCGCGCACAGATATTTTTGCTACGCTTCCGGGTTTATGGGCGGCACACCCTACGGGGTGCGGATTAATCTTGGGGGAACGCTGTTTCTACCGAACTTCGCCCCCTAATGGGGCGCGTCCCGAATGCGTTGCCCTAATATACCGCGACGCGGCGTCTTTTCGGCGCGTGTCCGTTCCATATATTATCTAATTTTACCATGATTTTCAGGTAAATTCAAGGGATAAGTGTTATCTTTAAAAAAATTATCAAACTGCTTGCGCCGCCCGGAACCCATAAATTATATTTATTATGAGTAGCGGCGGTATCCGCGCCGAAGTGGCGAAACTGGTAGACGCACTGGACTCAAAATCCAGCGGTGGCGACACCGTCCCGGTTCGACTCCGGGCTTCGGCATTTTTTTATTTTTTTGTTGCGTTTCGCCGCCGAATGTATTATTTTACTGATTCGGCGGGGTGCGGGTACGGGGCTGTCTGTGCGGCGGTTTGCGTTCCTGTAATCTGTAGCTGTCTTTTTGGGCGTTTAGCTCAGTTGGTTAGAGTACTACCTTGACATGGTAGGGGTCACTAGTTCGAGCCTAGTAACGCCCATATTCTTGCATGCCACCTCGGTTCACCTCTTACCCCGGGGCAGCGGCGGCGGTCAAACCGGCGCCGTTTTACACGAAACAGGGGGCGGTTATTGTGTCTGTTAGTGTGTGCCGGCTGTGCGCAATTTTTAGTGATACTTGTCCGTATCAATACAGGTTGCGGTATCTTATGCTGTTGATAACTCTTGATTTAGGAGTGTTGTATTGATACCGTTCCATATCAATACAGGTAGCGGGGTTTTATACTATGAATGTCATTTTACCAGACGGCAAAAGTCTTTCCGTGCCTGAGGGCGCGACCGCCGCCGCGGTGGCGGAGGCTATCAGCCCGCGCCTCGCCAGGGCCGCTTTGGCCTGCCGGGTCAACGGGGCTATTCGTGACCTGTCTTCCGTGCTTAACGACGGCGACGGCATTTCAATACTGACGTTTGACGACGCGGACGGCAAGGCCGTCTTTTGGCACTCCTCGTCGCATATTCTCGCGCAGGCGGTGCAGGAGCTCTTCCCCACCGCCAAAATCGCCATTGGGCCGGCCATTGAGGGCGGGTTTTACTACGATTTTGATACCGAGAAGCCCTTTACGCCGGAGGATATCGCGGCCATTGAGAAGAAATTCAAGGAAATCGCGGAAACTAAAACGCCGTTTAAGCGTATTGAATGCGGCGTTGACGAGGCTAAAAAGCTCTTCGGGGACAAGGGCGAGAGGTATAAATTAGAGTTGATTGACACCATTGAGGGGGCGCCGAGCCTTTACAGCCAGGGGGGGTGGGTTGACCTGTGCCGGGGGCCTCACATTCCGCATACGGGGTTCGTCAAGGCGTTCAAACTGCTTAGTATCGCGGGGGCTTACTGGCGCGGCAGCGAGAAGAACCCGATGCTCCAGCGTATCTACGGCGTGTCGTTTCCCAAACAGTCCATGTTAGACGAACATCTGGCCCTGCTTGAGGAGGCGCAGAAGCGCGACCACCGTAAATTAGGCCGGGAGTTGGAGCTTTTTTCGTTTCACCAGGAGGGTGTCGGGTTTCCGTTTTGGCACCCTAAGGGGATGGCGTTATATAATATTGTATTAGACTTCTGCCGCCGCGAGCATATAAAGGCGGGGTATCAGGAAATCAAGACGCCGATTATCCTAAATGAGGAGCTTTGGCACAAGAGCGGGCACTGGGACAAGTACAAGGATAATATGTACTTCACGCAGATAGACGAGGCGACTTGCGCGGTGAAGCCTATGAACTGTCCGGGGGGGCTTTTGGTCTTTGGGACGGTTCCGCACTCCTACCGCGAACTGCCGCTCAGGTTTTGCGAGTTCGGCCTTGTTCACCGCCATGAGAAGTCGAGCGCGCTGCACGGGCTTTTCAGGGTGCGCCAGTTCACGCAGGACGACGCTCATATCTTCTGTCTGCCGGAGCAGATAGAGGGCGAGATTACTAAGGTGATTGCCTTTATCACATTTATTTACAAGACCTTCGGCTTTGAGGATTACAAGATAGAGTTATCGACCCGTCCGGAGAAGTACATAGGTTCGCTCGAGATTTGGGACAAGGCGGAGGCGGCGCTGAAAAACGTCCTTGAGCATCAGAAAATAGACTATCGGCTGAATCCGGGGGACGGCGCGTTTTACGGCCCAAAGATTGATTTCCACATTAAGGACGTTTTGAAGCGCAGTTGGCAGTGCGGGACGATACAGCTGGATTTCAGTATGCCGGAGCGGTTGGGCATAGAGTACGCGGCGGCGGACGGTGAGAAGCGGCGTCCGGTTATGATACACCGGGCGCTTTTGGGGTCGATGGAGCGTTTTATCGGCATATTGATAGAAAATTACGGCGGCGCGCTACCCGTATGGCTCGCGCCGGTTCAATGCCGGGTATTGCCGATTTCCGAAAATTTCTCCGAATACGCACGTAATGTATATAATAAGTTGATTGATGCCGGTATTCGGGCGGAAATAGACGAGCGCAACGAGAAAGTAGGTTACAAGATACGCGAAGCGGAGACGAAGAAGGTGCCGTTCATGCTGGTAGTCGGTGAAAAGGAACAATCCGCCGGAACGGTATCAATCCGTCAGCATACTAAGGGCGACATTGGCATTAAACCCATACACGAATTTATAGACGGGGTTTTGAAGTTAGCGGTTCCGGGCATCAATAACGTCAGTTTGTGATTTTGACGTTGGTGTTGACATACCGCGCCGCAAAGCGGCGCTTGTTTTAAGGCTTTTGCGACGCGGTAGCGGCGCTTGTTTACGGGGGGCGTGACGGGGGGGATTTATCCCCCCGTATGGGGGGTAGCTACATAAAAACGGGCGAAGCCCGTTTTTATGTAGCGAGGGGGGCTTGCCCCCCCTTAAAATAGATTTTGACTTTATTGTTTGACTTAAAAAAATAAAAAACAAAAATAAGGAGGCAAGTATCAACAAATTCCGCACACCGCCCCGTAAGGACGACGGGACGCGCATCAACAACGAAATTCGCGTCCCGCGCGTGAGAGTGGTGGCTCCTGACGGCGAACCGCTCGGCATTTTGCCTATTACCGACGCTATCGCCCGCGCCGCCGGTTACGCCTTGGATTTGGTAGAGGTCGCGCCCAGCGCCGACCCGCCCGTGTGCAGGATAATGGACTACGGCAAGTTCAAGTACGAGAAGTCCAAAAAGGCGAAGGAAGCGAAGAAGAAGCAGCACGTCATGCACTTGAAGGAGATTAAGTTCCATCCGAAGACGGACGACCACGACTTCGACTTCAAGCTCGACCACGCCCGCAAGTTCCTTCTGAAAGGTGACCGCGTAAAAGCGACGATAGTATTTAGGGGGCGTGAGATAACGCACATAGAGTTCGGCAAACAGATGCTGGAGAGGGTTGACGCGATATTGACGGAGCTGGCGCAAATAGAGATGCCGGCCAAGATGGAGGGGCGGAACATGATATCTATCTATGTGCCGGACAGGATGAAGGTCAGAGAGTATATGAGGAAGCACGGGTTGGAGGAAAAGAAGAACGAGGAAGTTGAAGAGGTGGAATCGCCTGATGTGTTGAAGAAGTTGAAAGATACGGGGGACGGGACGGAGGGGGCAGAGGGTTGAGGGGGTAAGGCGTTGCATGAACCGGGATTATAAGGATTAGGCTTCGGCTGCTCTCAGCCACCGGAAACGTTTATTGAGCTTTGTTTAGTCCGCCGTAAGGCAAGCGAGCGGATGTTAGAGTTGCAAAAGAATTTTGATTTTAATAAATTTGACTTTTTGAAGAAAAGGGGTGTAAGATGCCAAAGATGAAGAGCAGGTCGGCAGCGCGTAAACGTTTTAGCCTCACGGCGGGCGGGCATGTCAAGCGGAAGAAAGCGTTCAAGAGCCACATCTTGAACAAGAAAGACAGGAAGCGCAAGCGTAATCTGCGGAAGTCTACGCTGGTTTACGACGGCGTAGAGAAGAAGGTAGCGTTGATGATCCAAATGTAGCGTAAGCTCATTGAGCGAAGCCGAAATGAGCGGGACGTTGAGGAAATTTATATGTGAATGCCGTGTGTAACGAAATTCATACAAACTATTATAAAACAAGGAGTTAGACCATGCCAAGGGCAAAAACAAGGGTTGCGTCTCGCGCGCGCCGCAAAGCAATAATAAGCCAAACCGCCGGATATTTTTCCAAGCGCAAGAATTGTATCACGCAGGCTAAAGACGCCATGTACCGCGCCGGCGTCTACGCCTACCGCGACCGCAAGCAGAACAAGCGCAACTTCCGCTCGCTGTGGATAATCCGCATAAACGCCGCGGCGCGCCTCAACGGAACCACATACGGAAAGCTAATCTCCGGCCTGAAGACCAAAGGGATAGAACTCGACCGTAAGTCGCTGGCGCATCTGGCGTTACACGAACCGGAAGCCTTTACTAAGCTCGTTGTTACCATTTCTGGGTAATTTGTCGGATTTGTAGGAAAATCAAGCGGTTATGTTGGTGTGTTGATATGGTATTCATAGCTGGTTAATACCGGCAATGTAACAATTTTCCGTAGGGGCGACCGTCCCGGTCGCCCTTTGTTGGATAGACAGTCACCCCTACGGTCGGTAACGATGGTTTGGCGGTTGATGCGATAATACGTTCAATAAACAATCGGCGGTTGAAAATGGAATACAACACCGTAGAATCCTTAGAAACGTTGCGCGGCGAGGCGTTCTCCGAGTTCGGGGCTATCGTCTCCGATACCGATGCCGAGAACTTTCGACTGAAATACCTCGGCAAGAAAGGGGTACTGCGCGACCTCGTAAAGTCGCTCAGTTCAATGCCCGAGGAGGAGCGCAAAACTTTCGGCGCGGCGGCCAACGCGCTGCGCCGCGAGGTTGAGGAGCGCTTCGCTGAGGCTCCGTGGCAAAACAAGGCCGAGGCCGCCGACCCCGGTTTCGACCCTACCCTGCCCGGTTACCCGTTCCAGGCGGGTAGCCTGCACCCCCTTGCCAAGATAAGGGGCGAGCTCGTTGAAATTCTCGTAGACATGGGATTCTCAGTGGCTTACGGCCCGGATGTTGAGAGCGACTACTACAATTTCCAAGCGCTGAATATGCCCCCGCTCCATCCCGCCCGCGATATGCAGGACACTTTCTACATCGGCGAAAAGTCGGTGTTGCGGACGCATACGTCCCCTGTGCAAATCCGCGTCATGGAGGCGCAAAAGCCGCCGATACGCATCATCGCCCCAGGCCGCGTCTATCGCAACGAGGCCATCAGCGCCCGCAGTTACTGCATGTTCCACCAGGTCGAGGGCCTGTACGTTGACGAAAACGTGAGCTTCGCCGACCTTAAAGGGACGCTATTAGCCTTTTCGCGGCGTTTCTTCGACAAAAACACGAAAATCAAAATCCGCCCCAGTTTCTTCCCCTTCACCGAACCCAGCGTCGAGGTTGACGTAGAGTGCTTTCTGTGCAAAGGCAAAGGTTGCAACATCTGCAAACATAGCGGCTGGCTGGAGATACTTGGGGCCGGGATGGTGCATCCCAACGTATTCAAAGCCTGCGGGATTGATACGGAAAAATATACGGGGTTCGCTTTCGGGATGGGGATAGAGAGGATAGCGCTGCTAAAATATGGGATTGACGATATTCGGCTCCTGTATGAGAACGACGTCAGGTTTTTGAGGCAGTTTTGAATCCCGATTAATTGTTGTATTGACGTAAGTCCATACTAATTCCATAATTAGTACAATAATAAATACAAATACGATTTTGTATGATAATAGTTGTAACTACGTAAATATCAATATGTTATGTGCTTTTATTAACATTAATACAGTATCAATACATAATAATCGGCGTAATTCACTATAAAATCAACGAGTTATGTATATTGATACAATAAAAATGTAGAACCGTTTTGATTTTGAATTTTATTTTTTTGTAACTCCGTAAAAATCAATAATATAGGCGTATCAATTATGAAAATCGTTTACAGTTGGCTTAAAGACTTCGTTGACGTCTCCGCCCCCGTGTCCCAGGTCGCCGCCGCTTTGGCGAGCGCGGGGATTGAGGTGGCTTCCGTGGTTGAAACCGGCGTGCCTCCCGGCGTAAAGGTGGCCCGCGTGGTGTCGCGCCTCCCCCACCCCAATGCCGACAAGCTGTCGCTCTGCCGTGTTGACTCCGGCGAGGGGGAGCCGCTCCAAATCGTTTGCGGCGCCCCGAATGTCGCGGAGGGGATGACCGTGGCATTGGCCACCGTCGGCACCGTGCTTTCCCCCGACTTCAAAATCGGCAAGGCTAAGATACGCGGGTTAGAGTCTTTCGGGATGCTTTGCTCCGGCAAGGAGCTTGGCCTGTCGGAAGACCATTCCGGGATAATGGCGCTGCCCGGCGATTACCGCGTTGGGGCGCCGCTTGCCGAGTATATCCCTTACGACGCGGTGATTGAGATAGAGATTACCCCTAACCGCGGGGACTGCCTGAGCGTTGTGGGGGTGGCGCGTGAGGTGAGCGCCCGTTTCGGCGTGCCGCTCAAGCACCCAGCCAGGAGGCCGCCGGAGAATAGCGGCGTTCCCATTTCGGCGGCTATAGCCGTGGAGGTGGAGGAACCGGGGCGCTGCCCGCGCTACATGGGGCGGCTTGTGCGGAACGTGGCTATCGGGCCGTCGCCGGATTGGATGCAAAAGCGCCTTACGCTTGCCGGCCTGCGGCCCATAAACAACGTGGTTGACATCACCAACTATATCCTTATTGAGTACGGCCAGCCGATGCACGCCTTTGACTACGACGCCATTGGGGATAAAA
>JAITCM010000144.1 GCA_031283085.1 Chitinispirillales bacterium
CAAGTTGCTTCGGCGCTTCGCGCCTCGCAATGACTGTCATTGCGAGCGTAGCGAAGCAATCCAGAAAGCCACAACTCTTAAAAAAGAATATTTACACAAAATTTGAAACTGTCTCCAAAATCCGTCATTATTTCACCTTCAAAACCTTGACTTTCAGGTTCTGTCCGCGCCCTTTAATGTCCACAAAATACACTCCCTTAGCCACGCCTCCAAGCGGCACCGACAGGCGCCCGTCTTTTTGCACGTCCAACCGCATCGCCGTCCTGCCCCTGATGTCAATCAATGCCGCCGGCGCTCCGGCCATGTCGGCTGGCAGCGTTATCGTTACGGAGTTCGCGCTCCTCTTTATCGTGTATTTGGGTCGCGTGGCGCTGCGGTACGCGACGCCGATGGAGGGGTCAAGGGAGACTGTGGGCGGCAGCGGCACGTAGGCGGGCGGCGCGGGCGGGGGCGTGTAGAGCTTTGAGACGTTGCCTGCAAGGAGCATCCGCTCAAGCATGAGCGCCCCGGTCGTGCCGTTCGCCTCCTGAACCTGGAAGCGTATGGATGTAAGCGTGCGTAACGTAGTCGCAAGCTCCTTGCCGCTTCCGTCCCTGCGTTGCCTGAAGCTCTTCAGCGGCAAGACGAACTCCCTTGACACGGCGGAGAGGACTATCGAGTCGGAGAAATACTGGTACTCGTTTGGAAAATTGAAGTCGGAGGAGACCAATTGCACGGAGACGCTTACCGTGCCGCCCGCCGTCTTTGCCTTGAATATCAGCGAATCGACGCCGGTGATGTCTATCCCGTTGCCGTCCGCCGTTTTGCAACTCCAGTCCAAGCCGGCGTACGGGTCGAAACCGAGACCGCCGGCGTTCAAACTGTAGGCCCAGTTGAGCCACACGTCGCCGCTCTCTTTCTTGAAACTGAATATCGCGGTGGACGCCCCGGGCTGATTGAAGTCGGAGTCGTAGAAGCTCGTCCACTCTCTCCCTATATAAGGGGTAAGGTTGCTGTCGGCGAAATCGTCCACGAGCAAACGGTTGCCGCTCATCAGGTTGACGCTTGAGAAAGGCCTGCCCAGCCACACTTTATTCGTATAGACCTCGTCGACACCCGCCCCGCTCACCGTCAGCGTGTATAGCCCCTGCGGCATATACGGGTTATTGCCTGTTTGGGAGAGGCCGTACCACACCGCGCTTACATCTTTTGAGTTGCCGCCAAACGACGCCGTCTGCCCCGACGTGTCGTGCCTGATAGTTACCGTCCAGCGGACGGAGCGGCTAAACGAGGCGGTCAAGCGCAACGGCTCAACGCTCGCGTCGATTACGCGCGCGGCGGGCGTTATGACTGGGCGGTTCTCCCACTCCGGCGGGCCTTGCGGTATGCCGTCTTTCAGGTCGTCCCACACGTTGGTAAAAACGCCGCCGAGCACGGAGGCGCCGAACCACGCGAGGAACTGGTCGAAGTACATCTCGTTACGGAGGGTGTCTTCTGTGCCGCCGGCCGGGTCGACGGCGTAGCCCCAGTAGTCGGTTCCGGGTTTATAGAATTTGAGCAGTTCTTCGCTGTAGCTTTCCGCCAGTTCCGGCCCGCCGGAGGCCATCGCGGCGGCGGCCCACATGCCGACGGTGAGGTGGCTGTGCTCGCGGCGGGTACGCGGAATATTGACTTTTACGCTATCTCCAAGCACTTCCATACCGTCGGCGGGGAGAAGATTGCCGTCCATATCAAAGAAGTTAGCCGCCGGCGCTCCGCCTTTACGACTAATAAAAGTCATGGCGCTATCAAGGAAAGTTTTAGCGCGCGGTTCCCGGTACCACAAATAGTCTATGCCCAAACGCCAAAAAACGCGGATAGCGTCTCTATAGAGCGCGTCACCCTTGAAAAAGGCGTTGTAACCCGCACCGCCCGTGGAGCCCCCCTCAAAGTCGAACCAGTCCGGCACAAGGCCGCGGCTGTATCCGGGAGACTTGGCAATATGGTTATAACATCCATTGATAAGATTGTTCCAACTTGCCCTGTTTGTGGAATCAAACTCGGCGAAGACGCGGTAGAACGCGGGGGCGAAGTAACCGGGATTGATGATGCCGTTTTGCCCCCAATTACCGGGCAAAAGCGCCCCGTTGCTTGCGACCATAGTAGTTCGGATGGTATTTAACAGGTTGCGGGCGCGGGTTTCGTAATTTGCCCCCTTTTCGCTCGTGTAGGATTGCCAAATTCCGTTCTTTACCAGCCTATCGGCAAAGATGAGCAAAAGCGCTATGTCCTGGTCGGCATCGGACGCGGGTCCGGTGCCGATCTTGCCACCGCTCTCGTTCACGCGCCAGTCGTAGTAATTCCCCGAACTCCCCCACGAGCCGGTAGCGTTCCACATATACTTTTCGCCGGCGTTCCATATCTTGTTGAAATAATTCTGGTCGTTGCTGTACAGGGCGAGGAACATCCCATACGAGACGCCCTCGCTGACAGCGTCGCCCGGCATATTAGATTTGGGCCTGTGGACAAGCCCTGTGGTATAGGCGTCGACGTTTCGCCTCTTTATCCCCTGCCAGGTCTTGATGAGGACAGTGTCGTACGACACGTCGGACGCCGCGACCACGGGCATTGAGCCCGGATAGGGAAGAAGGGCGGCCCAAACCGACGCGGTAGCGGCTAACAGTACCGCCGCCGCGGACTTTACGGATATTAATCGAGTCAACGACATATATTTTCTGTCTCCCGGACAAATAAAACATCTCATCAATAGAAACGATTATTTTTCATACGACCGGGCGGACAGCCCACGCCCGCGCATAATCACTTCTTCTTCTTAGCCGCCTCTTTCTCGGCCTCTTTCGCCGCCGTCTCCTCCTCCGCCGGCGCAAGCTGCGTATCCAAACACTCTATTATCCTCATTACGCGATATCCGGGTATCGCCACCTTCGCGTCGGCTTTCCAACCGGCTTTGGTCTGGACATAGGCCTGCTCCAGCTCGTTCTCCTTTACCTCATCCTTTACGCAGGCCAACAGGTAGGCTTTCGCCTTCTTATCCTTTGACATGACGTACTTTTCCATACCGGCCGCGGCCTTGTCGTAGACCTGGTTCACCGCCGTCTTGGTCGCGACATCAAGCGACGGCATGGTTGACGAACCGACCGCGTTTACCTGCGGATAGCTCTTGGGCCTGTTGGACTTGGGCGGCTGAGATTTCACAAAAGTATAGGTATAATCTGACCTGAGCCACAACACGTTGGTCTTGAGCGGGATGTAGACGTCGCCGTTATCGTCCGGGGCCAACGTAGCGTTCTTGTAGCTCCAAGAGCTGTCCGGATGAAGTATCACCTCGCTGCCGTCCTCAAGAGCAATGGTCGTGACGGAACCCGGGGCGGCGAGGGACGGGACGGCGGCCGCCATGGTCAGCAGAGCCGCGACCGCCAATACTGTTCCGACGACAGTAATTTTTCTTTTTGATGCCATTTTTATTCTTTCCTTTTTGATAGATGAAAAACCGTCGTTTAACAGCGCCTCTATCTTCTATACGGGTTGGACAAAATCATTACGCCCTTTTCCATTCCAAAGTACAGGTTTCCCGACAACTCGTCCCTGTACATCGCGTATACCTGCTCCGCCTGTACGCCGTGCATATTTTTATCCGAGACCCACTCTTCGCCGTTGAACCTCAGCAAACCCGATTCCGAACCGAACCAGGTGCGGCGGGTATCGTTCATTATGCTGGTTATGCCCTCCTGTATCTCCACGTAACGCTTCCACTCCCTGCCGTTGAACGTGTTGAGGTTCTTTGGGCCGTCGGTCATCCATATAACATCGGAGTTGGGTTCTTTGGCGAGCACACTGACATTGTTCCACTCTAAACCGCTGTTGCCGGTGTTCTTGGCGTTGTAGTTTTGGAAACTCGACCCATTGTGAACGCTCAACCCCTTGTTGGTGCCAAGGTACATTTCGCCCCTTGAGTTGGCTATCAACGCCTGTACTCTATTCGACGCCAAACCGTCGCTCGTCGTATATTTTGTCCAAGAGCTGCCGTTGAAACGCGCCGCGCCGTTCTCGGTGCCTATCCAGACATCGCCGCCGCTTCCGGCCGCGACGGCGAGAACCTTACCTTCGGGAATACCGTCCGCCGACGTGTAGGAAGTGACGTTCTTGCCACGGGCGACGGCCACGCCCTCATCGCAGGCGAACCAAACGCTTCCGCCCCGTTCAATTGCCATGCTCGTCACGCCGGTAGACGCTATGTTACCCAACTTGGGGTATTGCTGCATGAGCGGCTTCCCTTTGACCGATGCCGTCGACTGCCAAATCACTATCTCATCGGTAGCGTACCAAACGGCGTCGCTGAGCACCGCGAACGCCTTGACCGGCGATCGGGAGGCGATAATCTTATACTCGGTGGGCTTCTCGTGAATCACCTCGCGGGCCATCTTGTCCTCCTCCGACTTCTCCGGCTTTTGGGCGAAAGCGGAAAGGGCCAAAGACAGCGTTAAAAGCACGGCCGATGCTACCGGTTTCGGTTTTAATCTCAACATAAACTCCTCCTTTTGGATGATTTTTAACGTTAAATAAAGTCAAAGTCAATACCACATACAATACAATTAATATACTTACCCGCGAACTATAACGCAACATTTTACTTTTCATCAACTCCGTAGCCCCAGTAGCCCACCTCCGGCTTTGATTCTTCGTACTCGTATCCGGGCGTCTTGAACAGCGCCTGATATGTCCAGTAGTTGCCCATCACCTTCTTTACGTAACCGCGAGTCTCGAAGAAGCCTATGTCTTCCACGAACAGGTCGGGCTCCAGGTGTTTGTTCCTGTCGCGCCACTTGATTGCGTTGTGGGCGCCGGCGTTGTAACTGCACAGCACCAGCACCTTGTCGCCGTCAAACTGAACCGAGCGCTTCCGCAGGTAGAAAGTACCGTAGCGGATGTTCGTCTCGTAATTGTAGAGTGACTCCTCCGCAAACGTCTCTTTCAACTCCCGCGCTATCCCCTCGCCCGTCGCCGGCATGACCTGCATCAATCCGATGGCCCCCGCCGGGGAGACAATCCTGTCGTCGAAGATGCTCTCCTGCCGCATAACCGCGCTTACGAGCAACGGGTCAACGCCGAAACGGGCGGCGTACTTCCCTATCTCCGCCGAATAAAACGGCGGGAAGAGTACCGACAGCACCTGAATCGGCCTGCCCTCCCTGCTCTCTAAGGGGATGCGCCACATAAGCCTGCGGGCGACGCGGAAAGAGAGCGCTTTGCTGCCGGCTATGGCGTAGCCGCACGCCAAATCATATTGAAGCTGCAGGTTCTCGGTATAGCCGCTCTCAAACCTGTCCAAAAACATATCCGCCACCGCCGGACGCGCAACCGTGAGCAACGCTACGCCACGCGCAAAATCGACGCTGTCCCTGGCGGACAACTTTCTCTTAGACCAGGGTGTCAGGGAGTCAAGCCAAGCCCGCGCCCACGCTTCGTCAACGCCGCGTATGGCCATCCGCCCCCCAAACAGCCATCCGCCCGCCGTACTGTCGGCGCCCGCGCCCGCAAGCTGCCGCGCCCGATGCGCGTAGTAGTCCGTCGGGTCAAGCCGCATTATCTCACCCCACACCTTACGCGCCTCGGCCGCACGCCCCTTGGCCGCGTGGCTCTTCCCCTGCCAAAACATCCCCGCCCACTGATAGTCCGACTGCGGGAACTTCCTCTTGAACGCCTCCAAATGGGCGACCGTGCTGTCATAAAGGCCCCGCCGGTAGTAACAAAGGGCATGGCGCAGATAGGCCTCCTCCGTCCGCTTGCCCCTGGTGCCGAAGACACGCCTGTAAGCAGCCGCGGCCGACTTGTAGTCACCCGCCTCCTCAAAATTCCAGGCGCGCAGCCACAGTATCTCCTGCGTCTTCTGGTGGTTGGGGAAGCGCTCCACGTGGCGGTCATACCAAAGCTGCGCCTGACCGCCCAAATCGAGATTGCGGCAGGCGCGGGCAATGTTCATCAGCACATCCGACTCCGAACCGTAAGCGGCGTCGTACTTCTTATAGTAATCTATGGCCTTCTGCCACTGCTCACGCCCAAAGGCGACGTCCCCCAAGAGCCGCGCCGCTTCTTTGGCTGGCACAGCTAAGGAAAACTCGGCGCGCCGCTGCGCCTGCCGCAACATTTTATCGGCGGTGGCAAAATCGCGGCACTCGGCAGACTGCTTCGCTATTGAAAACAAAAATTTCGTCGTAACAAGCGTAGTGTCGGAAGCGCGTTTTTTGAACACGCGGTCTACGAAGCGGCAAACCGAACGCCTGTCGAGCTCCGGCATATACCTTTCAAGGATGGAATCGGCCTCGGCCACGCGGTCGTCGGCGACGAGCGAGTCGCAGACAGCCTCCAATCCGGCGGCGTCGAAGAGCCTCTGCGTACGCTCCCACCTCCGGTACTCGCCGAGCCAGGATGGCGCGGCGGGTATGGAGGCCCCCCTGTCGAGCTGCGGCTTTATCTTAGAGAACACATACTGGCGATACTTAACGGGAAGCCCGACGGTCTTGAGAGCCGAGGCGTAAGCCGCCACGGCGAGCGCCCCCTTACCCTCAACCGCGGCCAGGTCGCCTATCTGTTCCATTGCCAGCGGCGCCAGCACCGGGCCGGCCCGATTGACGGCGTTGAGCGCCGATATCGCCTCGGAAACATTGCCCAGCCGGGCGTTTATCACACCAATCTTGTACAACCGCAGAAGCGTGTCGGCCTTCTTGACGGCGGTATCCCTGTTGACGGCGGAAAGGGCGGCGTCATACGCGCCGACGGCCAATTCTCGCGCCCCGGACCAGCTGGCCGCGCCGGATAGACGCGGGGAGGGGGCGGCATGGGAACGGGTCAGACAAGGAAGTAAGACGGCGAACACCGCCGTTATCAACGTTAATTTCGGATAGTTGCGCATATCATAATAATATATATCATGGAACCGCCTCGCGAACGATTATACCGCCCGCAATTAATGCGGACGGAGCGCGTCACCTGGCGAATATCCCCGCAACCTCCGTATGATGCGTATTCGGGTACAGGTCGAACAGGGCGAGTTTCGTCAATTTGTACCCGCCGGCGAGCAGGGCGCCCGCGTCTCTCGCGAAGGTGGACGGATTGCAGGATACGTACAGAACGCGGCTCGGCGCGGTGTCCGTCAGCCACTTGCGCACCGCTTTGACGAGACCCGGTCGCGGCGGGTCAACCACTACGCAGTCGGGGCGGCGGCCACCGGCTATCTTCCGTAAACCGCCGCCGCGCTCCACATCGGCCAATACCGCCGTCAACCCATTCTTTTTATTAACGGCGAAGTTCCGCTCCGCCGCGCGTATCTGCCCGGCGACGTTCTCAACTAAGATTATCTCCTCAAAATCATCCGCCAGCATAAGCGAAAAAAAACCTATCCCGCCGTATAAATCCAAACAAAATCCGCCGCCCAAACACCCTTTGGCCCACCGGCCAAGTCTCTCCAATAAAAATCCGTTGGACTGAAAGAAGCTCCCGCCGTCGGCCAAAAATTTTATTCCCGACACGTTTATCTCGGTCGCGGCATCAGTCAATCCGTCAATAACGGGGTCGCTTGCCACGCTGTCGCCAACCAATACCTTTATGCTGCTTACAGCGTTTGTTTTGTCACAGCTATTGATATTGCTATCGCTGCCGATACTGTCAATTCTTCCGGATTGCTTCGTCGATTCGCTCATTTGGCTTACGCCGAGATAAACAAGTTCGGCAAGCTCAATGCATCGCCTCGCAATGACATCATTACGAGCGTGGCGCCGCAACCCGTTTATCTCACCGTTCAACCCCGCCAACACACCGTTGAGCCGCTCGTCCAAGAGCAGGCAACTGTCCACTCTCACCACGTCGTTGGTCTTCTTGCGGAAGAATCCGGCGCAACCGTTTTCATAATCAACTTTGATTTGCGCCCTTATCCTGTAACCGAATTCGTCAGCCGTGAATATCTCCACATCATGCGGATAATCAAACTTGCCGATACGTGTCAAGCACTCTATAAGAATATCCTTTTTGCACCTGACCTGTTCGTCGTAATAAAGATGAAGCCAGTCACATCCGCCGCACTCCCCGGCATAAGGGCAGGGCGGCTCGCGGCGATGGGGCGACGGGTCGACAATCTTCACAATCCGCCCGCTCCGCACCCCGCCCTTAGCCCCGTTCTCCTCAACCTCAACGACATCGCCGGCCGCCGCATCCGGTATCAACACCACGCCTTTGCCGTCTTTAGCAAAACCGTGTCCGCCGAATACCAGCTTTTCTATCCTCAACGTGTCAACGGACATCTTTTCTTCCCGTCATACGTACGCCTCAGACGCCGCTTTCGTGCCGCCGCAGATATCGACAGGCAGGTTTGCCGTTGATTCTTCCATCGTTTGCCGCATACGCCCCATAAAGAATCAACACCATTAATCACCGGACAATTTGACATTCGGCAAACCCTTCCTGTCGCCAATGACCGCGCCCATCGGGCGCCACCTTGCCTTTGCCCTTTCACGCGCGCCGTGAATCCTCGCCGCCATTTCGCCTATACCGGCGCTCCGCCGCTTTCCCATTGCGTCAACAACGCCGCCGTCCTCGCCGACATCGTCCCCGTCGTCCTCCGTAAGCGAAAACTCGGGTTGCAGCATTTTCAGCGCGTAGTACATCTCCCTTAACTCCCTTATCAGCTGTTGCCGGATGTATGAGGCCGGGATATTCGGGTATTCGGCCTGTATCTCCTCGACTTCCGCTTGGATTATCCCGCGCTGACGCGCGTTCGGAATACGCGCGTCCACATAGCTTTCAATATCCGCCGGTACCTGATCCGGTTCTATTCCAACCCTGTGGTACTGCCCCGTTCTCTCCGAAATCCCGCTTATCTCAAGGAAAGTGACGCTAAGTTTCCTGATTCTTTCTCTCGTTTCAATCGGGATAAGCAGCTGCCCGATGCCCTTGCCGTAGCTATTGCTACCTACCAAATACGCGCCCGCGCCGTCCTTCAGGCCGGCGGCCAATATCTCGGAGGCGCTGGCGCTGTAGCCGTTTATCAATACCGCGACCTTCTTGTTTAGCAACGCGGGGCTCGGCGTCTCCGTGCTGAACACGTCCTCAAATGTCTCGCCCGCGTTATAGCGGCTGTTGTAATCCCTGTAGCGGACATTGAGGTACGGGGTGCCGTAAGGCAGCAACTCGCCCAATATCGCGTCGGTCACACCAATGTACCCGCCGCCGTTGTTGCGCACGTCTATGATGATGTTCGGGTACTCCGACAATCTCGGCAGAACTTCGTTAAAAAATACGAGCGCCGTATCCGAGAATTCCGGTAGATAAAAGTACACGGTGGAGGGTGTGAACTCCATCGGCTCGTAAAACTCAGTATTCGGATCAAACAATTCCTCGCTGCCGCCCAAGTGATCGCTCAGGTATTCGGTGTAGCGCACGCCGTGCAGGGTGTCGTGTATGCTATCGAACATATCATTGGGTGTCATTGACCCGATGTAATCGGGAAGGCGGTCATGGTAGATACTGTATATCTTGAGGCTCTGCCACACGCTATACCGCTCGCCATTGTCAACCCCGCCGTTGTCCGCCGGAATCAAAAAATCATCGGAGTCCCGGTGGACGCAACCGCCGGTAAGCGCGAACACGGCGATAACCGCGAACATCAGGAGTTTGCGTTGACACCGCCTTTTCTTTTTTTCTTTTCCTATGTCTGACATTTGTACTTGTTCTCCTTATGGCATATTTAGAGTTAAAGTAAAAATCACCGTTGATAACTTCGTCACTCGCCGGATAATCGCATCCCCGGCAAATCCTTTTCGTCGATAATGACCGCGCACATGGGGCGCCACGTCGCGTTTGCCGTCGCTCCGGCGCCGTACACCGTATTCGTAACGGCGCGCAGTTTCGCCGCCAGCGTATCCCCGCCGTCGTCGGGATTAAGCGTAACCCCCGGTTCCAACATCTTTAGCGCGCAGTACAATTCCCTGACATACCGCGAACCCGCGTCCGGCCATCGCGCTGCGGCTTCGTCCATTATCTCTTGCGGCACGGGGTCGGGATTGATACCGACATTGTGGTACAGCCCCGTCCTGTCTGTGAGTCCCCAAATCTCCATGAATGTTATACTGAGCCGCTTACGCTTGCGCTCCGGCTCGTCTCTCTTAATGATGACCTGGCCTATGCCCTTACCGTAGCTTGTGCCGCCGATTAAGTACGCGCCCGCGGCGTCCTTGAGGCCGGCGGCTAATATTTCGGAGGCGCTGGCGCTTTCGCTGTCCATCAGCACCGCGAGCCTCTTGGGACGGCCATCCGGATTGAGCAGGTGGGGATTCCGCGTAGTCGTGCGGCTCGTCTCCTCCACCGTTTCACCCGCGTACTCGCGGTTGTTGTACCGTCTATAGCGATTATTGATGTACGGGGTATCGTAGGGCAAAAGCTCGCCCAAAATAGAGTCGGTCACACTCAAATACCCGCCGCCGTTTTTGCGGACATCAATGATGAGGTTCGGATGGCGCGACAGTTCCCGCATACTTATATTGAAATATTCAAGCGCCGTATCCGAGAACTCCGGCAGGCGGAAGTACATAGTGGATGAGTCGGCGGTGAGCGGCTGCGGATGATGGAACTTCGTATTCGGGTTAAATATGGCCCCGCCGCCGGGACGGTCGTCAACGTACTCGGTGTAACGCCCGCCGCGCAGCGAGTCGTTTATGACGCGGAACATATCGTACGGATCCATTGAGCCGGGGGTCTTGGGGAGACGCTCCCGGTAAATGCTGTAGACCTTGAGATACTGCCACACGCTCTGCTGCTCCTCAAGGCCGGCCTCATCGCCGTCGTAAGAGGGATATACGCAACCGCAAATAAGCGCAAGCGCGGCAATAACAATGAGCGTCGGCAATCGGCGTTGATATCGCATCTTCTTTTTTTCTTTGTTAAAGTGTTTTATACGTCAACCTCTAACTTTTTGTATCCTGTCCCTGTAATCCGAATTGCCGAAGACGTAGCTCCCCGCCACCAAAACATTCGCCCCGGCTTCAATACAGGCTTTGGCCGTCTCCTCATTGACGCCACCGTCCACCTCTATGTCAATATCCATACCTTTCTCTATCGACATTTGTCTCAACGCGCGAACTTTCTCCAATACGTCGGGGATGAACTTCTGGCCGCCGAAACCGGCGTAGACCGACATCACCACCGCCATGTCTATCTCCGGCAACGCTTCCGTAAACAGGCTTATCGGTTTGTCGGGATTGACCGCTACCCCCGCCCGTACGCCGCGCGCCCTTATCCTCGCCGCAACCGCCCTGACGCCGTCCAACCCGCCCACCGCCTCGGCGTGGAAGGACAGTATGTCGGCGCCGGCGTCGCAAAAGGCGTCCACGTATCCGGCCGGGTCGACGACCATCAGGTGCACGTCAAGCGGCACGGCGACGCACCTCTTCACCGCGGCCACCGCCATCGGCCCAAAGGAGATATTGGGCACAAAGCACCCGTCCATGACGTCGCAGTGGATAAGGTCGGCCCCGGCGTCCTGGGCGGCCTTGACCTCCCGCTCCAAGTAACGGAAGTCGGCAGAGAGTATGGAGGGGGCGACCCTGACTTCGGTTCCAGTCTTCATAACGATAGACAAAAATAATATGGGGCCGCGGGCAAAATCAAATTCAAACGCTTTTGATTTTAAAGAATCCGATTTGGTTTTTTGGGCATCGGCTATTATATTATAAGTATGCAAACCGATAAGGTTCGGGTATTGTTATAGATTGCTTCGCTCGCAATGACGTCACTGCGAGGAGCAAGCGACGAAATAATTCCAATATTAAGGGAGGTTAGTATGATATTCTTAAAGACACCCATCGCGCTTGCGCTTTTCTGTCTATTGCCGGTCGCCGTCGCGACGCATACGTCGGGAGCGGTCACGTTGACGGGGAAAGTTACCGACAGTCTAGGAAACGCTCTGCAAAACGCCGTTGTACAGATTAAGTCAGGCGGCAGCCTGCTCGCGTCCGCCCGCGCGCTTACCGACGCGCAGGGGAATTTCGGGCAGTTCAAATCCTCTGCCATAGAAGTTGCCGGCGCCGGGGAAACATTGCTGGTCGTTAAGAAAACCGGGTATTTGCCGAAAACCGTCGATTACGGCAGCCTGTCGGGAGACGCCGTAACCGTCGTTCTCGAAAGCGACCCGCTGGAGAGGCGCATCGACAGCGTTATGGCAATGATGAACCTCGCGGAGAAGCTCGCCCAAATGACCCAGGCGGAGCAGGGTTCCGGCGGCATTTACAGCCCCAACACCGTTAACAAACCGAACAACGGAAACGACTATCTTTACGGCAGCGTTTTGAACGGCGGAAGCGGTTATTCGTCAACATTCCTTAGTACGGTAACAACTACCCTGAACAGCTGGCCGGCCGGCCGGGCTAAAATCCCTACTTCATACGGCAAAGACGCCGTACATGGCAACGCGGGAGTGTCCGGCTATACCGTGTTCCCACACAATATAGGCCTCGGCGCCACCCGCGACTCCGCCCTGGTGAGGCGCATAGGCGAGGCGACCGCCAAAGAACTCTGGGCGGCCGGCATAGACCTCAACTTCTCGCCGGCCGTATCCGTAGTCCGCAACTTGCGTTGGGGCCGCTCCTACGAAAGTTACGGAGAAACCGCCGAATTATCGGTACAAATGGGCGCGGCGATGGTACGCGGTTTGCAGGGGGAGCGCTACAACGCCCCGTGGCGCGTAACAGCGACCGCCAAACACTTTTTGGGCGACGGCGGCACGACGGACGGCAAAGACCGCGGAAACACCGCCGCCACGGACAGCGTGTTACGCGCCGTCCACCTGCCCGGCTACGAGGCGGCGGTGGAACAGGGCGTCCTGAGCGTCATGGCAAGTTTCAATCAGATAAACGGAACGCATCAACACATCGACTCCGTCCGCCTTACCGGATGGCTCAAGACGGAACTGGGCTTCGACGGCTATGTCATAAGCGACTGGCAGGGCATAGCCAACTCAAATCAGCCGGGATTTACCTCGCCGGACGGCTACGGCCCCGGCGCCAATACCGGGCCTGCGCTGACCCAGGAGGCGGTGCGCAAGGCAATCAACTCGGGCATCGACCTCGCTATGGAACCCGGCACCCATACAAATTTCATGACGTACCTGACTGCGCTGGTGAACAACGGTTCCGTCTCCCAAGCCCGTATTGACGACGCGGTGCGCCGCATCCTCCGCGCCAAGTTCCGCGCCGGCCGCATGGACAACTTTGCCGGCCCGTCAGGTTACGTCGGCAACACAGCCAACAAAAATCCAGCCGCTCACCGCGAAATCGCCCGCGAAGCCGTGCGCAAAAGCCAGGTGCTGCTCAAAAACGACAACTCCGCCCTACCGCTCTCAAAGAGCGCAAAAATTCACGTGTTCGGCAGTCATCGCGACAATATCGGCTTGCAATGCGGCGGCTGGACTATCAACTGGCAGGGTGATACCACAAACACCGCCTTCTCCGGCGTCGGCACCTCCATATATAAAGGTATGCAGGAAGTACCCGGAGCGAATGTGTCGGCGTCCGCCGCGGAGGCGGACGTAATCGTCTACGTTACCGGCGAACGCCCCTACGCCGAGTGGGAAGGCGACCTTGCCTCCCTTGAATTCAACCCCCCCGCGGCGGATATGACCGCTCTTACCGATTACCGCGGACAGGGGAAAAAAATCGTAACGGTATTCGTCGCCGGCCGCCCGCGCTCGGCGCAGCAGCTTTTGCAGGCAAGCGACGCTTTCTTAGCCGCCTGGCTGCCCGGCACGGAGGGCGGCGGGGTGGCGGACATCCTCTTCGGCGGCGCCATAACCGGTACGTTGCCCGTCACTTGGCCCGGCGCTAACGGTACGCAATTCCAATATGGATTCGGGTTGAACTATTTAAAAACCCCGGCCGCCCCGAACGCGCCGACGCTGGCCACAAAATCGCACAACAGCGTAACGCTCACGCCAAACGCCGCGTATGAGTTTTCTATGGACGGAACCGCATGGCTGAGAAACAACGAGTTTATCGGTTTGGAAGAAGAAACGGAGTACACGTTTTATCAAAGGGCGGCCGCTACGGACACTTCAAACGCTTCCGCGCCGAGCCCCGGACTTAACGTGACGACAGACAGGGAGACAATCTCCATAGCACGCGGCGCCCGGGAAATTCCGTCCGCCAAGACCGGCGGCGTAAGCGTACTGCGGCCATTATCCGCGGTGGTAATAAATAATTTCACCGCCGGACCGAATCCGGCCGCGTCGCGCTCCGGCAGCGTGAATTTCTTTTGGCGGGGCGGCGGGTTCAAGAGCGGCACGCTTAACATCTATGACGCGTTCGGAAATTTTGTCAAGAAAATCAACATCGGCGACGGCGACAGGCCGACAGAAGAATTCGGACGGCGCTACGTCGGCAAGTGGGACTTTACCGACAGAAAAGGACGGCCGGTTTCGGAGGGGAGCTACGTCGTTAGGGGAACGGTCACGGGGCGGGATGGGAAGAGTACGAAAATTTCTTTTGTTTTGGGGATGAGGTAGTACGGTAGGGAGGATACTTATGGCGACGGTACGAATGGATTCGCTCATCAAGTCTATAGCCGCGGCTTTAGATATTGTGGAGGGCGGCCTTTTGGGGGCCAGTACCAATCACGGCAAGCGAATCGCCGTTCTTTGCGCAATGATGGGGAAGGCTTTACAAAAAGATCCGGCGGAAATAACAGCGCTTGCCGTTTGCGCGTTGCTTCACGATAACGCGCTCACCGAGTATATTCTTTCCGAGCAGACAGGCGGATACCACGACCCGGCCATGAAAAAACACTGCGAATTCGGTCAGCGGAATGTGGACGCCCTCCATCTTAAAACAAATGTGAAGGATTTTATTCTCTATCACCATGAACGGGCCGACGGCATGGGGCCGTTCGGCGTACGGGAGGGGGAAGGCCCCCTTGAAGCGGAGCTTATCACAATCGCCGACTCAATAGATGCCGTCCACCATCTGCAACGGCTGGAACCTGAGGAACTACCCGCCATTCGCGACATAATCGCTAAGGAAACCGGAAAGCATTACGGCAAGAAAGCGGCGGCGGCGATGCTGGAAATTCTCGATTGGCCCACAATCATTTCTCTCAACGACCGCATCATTAAACAAACCGCCTCGGAGGTCTTGCCCCCCTGGACCGCAGATATACAAACGGACACTATGTTCGGCCTGGCCTGTTTTACCGCCAAAATCATCGACTACAAATCGGTCTTTACCCAAAAACACTCGACTCAAATTGCCAATAAAGCGTGGTTTATGGGGAAACACTACCGATATGAACCGCAAATAATGGCGGAACTGTATCTGGCGGCGTCTCTCCATGACCTCGGAAAATTAGCGGTTCCCTCAGATATTCTGGAAAAACCCGGCAAACTTACCGGAGAAGAGTTTGATATCATCAAGGAACACGTCCGCCTAACCTGGGAACTTCTCGGCGATATTGAAGGTTTTGAAACCGTATGCCGGTGGGCCTCCGACCACCACGAAAAACTGGACGGCAGCGGCTACCCCTTCGGGAAAAAAACTTCCGAATTGGACTTCAACTCAAGATTGTTGGCATGCTTGGACTTATATCAGGCGATAAGCGAGGAAAGACCGTACCACCCAGGTCGGAATCACGCGGATACTATGCGAATACTCTATGATATGGCGGATACCGGAAAGATAGACGGCGGTATCGTCAACGACATAAACGACGTCCTTGCCCCTTATGACGGGAAAGACCTGCCGCCGCCGAGCGGGTGTGAGCAGGGATGCGTTATTTTAATAGCGTAGATATTCCCATTGAACGGTTTGCCTGCCGACTGCAACGCAGCGGTCTAAACGAAAATAAAAACATTCACGGGCGACTCGCTGCCAAATTACCCGCGGCCGCAACAGTCTCCGGTCACGCTACTCCAACCTTACCCTGTCAATCCATACCAGAAGTCTCTCCCCTTTGCCGGCCCGGATTTCTACCTCTATGTCATTATTATCGACACTGCCCCCGTCTTGCGATTTTTGCGGCAGGGGCAGTTTCAGGGCGGTCCACCGCTCCGACTTCCACGCGTTGTACTTAGCGGTCTTTTTTTGGGCGAAGTCCGGGGCGTTGTGGTATACCCATTTTCCTTTGGGGCGTCTCAGGCGTATTGACGGCTTTCCCTCTCCACGGATGCTCAGCGTCAGAAATTTTTGCCGCGGCGCGGAGGTTAGCGCCGCCCTTGCCGCGGTGTGGTTTTCCGACTCGTGCAGGCCGCTTATTTTTAAACTGTGGGAACCGGTTTTGGCGTGTTTGCCGTCCCGTTCCACGGAGAAGCGGCTGTCGCCGCTTAACCAGCCGTCGGTCGACGCGGCGAAGTCGCCGACCGTCAGAGAGGGGTTGATGTCCGGACACCCGACGCTGACGGTGTCTACGATTAGTTTTGACCGTACCAGCCTGGCGGTTATCGGGAGGTGGTCGGAGTAACCCTCGGCCTTGTGGTACCTCTCCTTTCCCTTGTAGTACATCTGCCGGCGGTACGGCGCCCCGTCTTTCAGCAACCGCCCATCCCAGGTGAAGGCCTGGAAGGAGCCGCGCAGGTAGGAATACCCCTCGTCGTCGAAGAGCGACGCCGGCAGCAGCATATTGTCTATGGTGTTTTTGGCGCCCCTGTAGACGTAGCTCATCCGGGCGCCCTCATCCACTTCGAGCCACGGGTTGTAGTGGCAGCCGCCGCAGGAGGGCAGTTCCCCAACGCAGACAAATCTCGCGGGCGACTTGGGGTCCGCCCCCTCCGCTACCGTCTTCAACGTGTGGTTGATGCCGGTCTTCCCGTGGGTATCGTCGTGCCCTGAGGTGTGGAAAGACGCGTACTCGTCGTAGTTGGAGTTGAGGTCGCCCATGATGATGTAGTCGGCGCCGCCGCGCAAGCTGTCCAAGCGCAGCCGCAGCGTTTGCGCCGCCGCGGCGCGGGCCGACTCCGGATGCCGCTTTGACGGCCAGTGGTTGACGAAGACCCGCAGTGTGTCGCCGCCGCGCGCGACGACCGCTTCGAGTATGGAGCGGGAGTTCTCCACCGGAAGCGCCCGTTTCCCCACTATCGGGAATTTGGACAAAATCGCCGTGACGGTCGCTGACCCCGGAGCGTCGGCCGTCACGGCGTAGGGGTACGGCGCCCCCATCCTGTCAAGCGCGTCAGCCAGCTCAATGAGCGTGTTCGAGTTTTCGATTTCGCAGAGCCCGAACAAATCCGCGCCGATGGCCGCGATGACTTGGGCCGTACCGCGCAGCCGCGCCCGCTGTATCTCGGCGCTCCATCCGTACCATCCGGGTTTGTACTCGTCGTACTCCGTGCCGTCGAGGTTGAAGTCGAAGAGGTTTTCGACATTGTAAAAAGCCGCCGTTACAGTGTCGGGCAGCGGCGGAGCCTTCGCGCGGGTCTTTTTGTCACCGCCCGCGACGGCGGGGGAGGCGTCGTCCGTGTCGCGCTTGCCGCACCCGTAAAATACCGTAAGGGCGGCTAAGACGGCAGCGATAAATACACAGCGGCAACTCATTTGAACCCGTACTCCCCCGGATAATCCGAGATTATGATAAGCGCGATTACCTGCGGTATATACTCGTTCGTCTCTTTGGCGAGCCAGCCCATGCGGTACAGGTGCCAGAAGTCGCGGTCGTTTACGGGGTCGTCTATGCGTTTGAGGGCGTTTATTACGCGTTGTTCGCCGGCGTTGTAGGCGGCCATGCAGAGCATTGTTGAGCCGCGGGCGCCGAAAATCGCGATGAGGTCTTTGAAGTGGGCGGCCGCGGCGCGGGTCGCTTTTTCGGGGTCGGCGCGTTCGTCGACGCCGCCGCCCACGCGCAGCCCGTAACGGCGGGCGGTGTGCGGCATGAACTGCCACATACCCGCCGCGCCGGCGTGTGAGACCGCCCGCGTGTTGAAGCCGCTTTCGAGCATCGCGACGTATGCGAGCTCAACCGGTACGTTTTTTTCGGAGAAAACGGCGCGAATCATGGGAAAATAACGCTGCCCGCGCTCCATCCAGAGCGCGACCGTGCCGCGCATTGAGCCGCGGTAGAGTTCGAGATAGCGTTCGACGCTTTCGACCATCTCCGGCGGCGCGCGGTAGCCGTCCTCGCCGAAGCGGGTGAGAACGGCGTTTATCCTGTCGCGGGTACTCGACGCGGATGTTGACGTTGGCGCGGGCGCGGATATCGGGGTTGACGGGGAGGTTGACGGAACGGAAAAGAAGTCCTTCCCTGCCGGAGAGGTTCTCGCCGGCGATGCCGTTGGGGAGGATACCATATTTAACAGCATAAACAGCGTCGTCGCCGCCAGTACGGCTATCGACACGGCAATTGAGGCGATTACGGCGGCGACGCGGCGTTTTTGCATCCGGGGCGGGGCGGCGGCGTCATCGTCCGCGAGCGGTACGGGTTTGACGGCGCCGGTCAGACCGGCGTCAAGGTCGCCGGCGCCGATGTTATCGACGCCGATATTATCGATACCGGCGTTTATATCGTTAGTACCGGCAACATTATTGATTCCGTTGATACCGTCGTCCGCCACAATCCTGAATTTCGGCCCGCTTCGCCCGAGTCCGATTTCGTCTCCGGCCTCCAATACGCACTCTTGAATCCGCCGGCCGTTTACAAAAGTCCCGTTGGTACTCTGTAAATCTTGCAGCAACATCCGCCGCGGGTCGGCGTAGAGCACCGCGTGGTAGGCCGATACGCCGCGGTCGTCGGCCGTGAGCGCGACGGTGTTCCCCGGGCCGCGTCCGATACTGACGGCGCCCTCCGGCAACGGCAGCCGCCCGCCCCGGCATAGGTCGGCGCGTTCTAAAAAAAATGCCATTTCCCGCTCCCGATAATCGGTTTAACCTGTTTCTTTAATTTCACGCATCCCAATAATCCGGACATTTTTTAACGCGATACGACGGCGGTACGACGAGAGAGCACCTCTTTACGACGAGAGTAACGCGGCGGCTGGCGGCGCGTCTTTACATAATATACATTACGGATGACCCGGACGCAAAAATATTTAAAGATTTTATTTTTTAACCCACTCCTCTATCCCTCTCCCCGACCGTTCCCACCCCGAATAGCTGAAATTCAATGTGCAGTAACGGCAATATGGGATTGGGTTGGCCAGTTTTTCCAATATTTCGTCAATTGAGTTTACTTTAAAAATATCAACGTAATCATCTTCCGATGGCTCGGCGAACCCGTATTCGCTTTTATCAAAATATTTGTTGAAGTGCTTTGTCAGCAGCGGGAATCCGCACGGGTCAAGTTTTCCGTCTTCCAGATAGATACAGACGTTTCCCCAGGGGCATTTGCGGTACGCTTTTTCGACATTCCGGCCGCCGCTTAAATCCCAGGTATGTTTGTACCAGGAAAGCGCCCCGGTTCTGTCCAGCGCCTCCAGCTCAACGCCGTGTTTTCGCGCTTGCGCTATGATTTTGTCCTCGTCGATTTTAATCGGATATACGCTGACGACTAATTTTACGGCGTTTTTCCGGCAGCTTTGCCAGAATTCGTCCGGCTGTTCCGCCAAAAGTATGCCGTTGGTAACCAATTGCGCGCCGCAATCGAAATATTTTCCGGTTATGTCGAGTATCTTGATTAAGCCGGGGTGCAGAAGCGGTTCCCCGCCTATCAGGCTCACGTCGCACCTTCTATTCGTTAATTCCGAGAGCCGTTTAAAGTCTCTTTCCAATATGTCCGAATCGACGAATTTTTTTTCCGCGAGCGGGCAGAAATTCGTGCAACTCTTGCAATTTAAATTGCAATGGTCGCATATATGCACGTCAAAAAACAGCTTCTCTCTTTTGGGTTTAACCGTTTTGGAAATCCCGGTTTTTATCTTTGTTTTTACCTTCCGCAACCCCGTTACCAAACGCATCAGCATCGGGATTTTTTTCAACAGCTTCTTGAGCGTTGGCTTTTTACAGCCGTATTCGGACAGGAGCCTGCTTTTTTCAACGGTTTCGCTCATCTGCGGCCTCCTCCTTTCAGCGCGCGGCGCACCGTTGAAACAAGCGAGCGCAGCGGGGTTTTTGTCGATATTACCGGAGTCGGCAACGCGCCGGCGCCGAAGTGTTTTTTGAACGACTCCACTCCGCCGTAGCCGCCGCTTGGGTTGAAGTCGAAAGTTTTGTATCCCCGGCTTATCGCGTCTAAGATTATCTTCCAGTACAACAGGTTATTCGGCCTGGCGTCAAAATACCGCGACGATGCCGCTCCGTGCCAGCTCACCGCGTGCCCGTTCCAGTAGAAAAACACGGCGCCGGCTATAGGGACGCCCTCTTTAAACGCCAGCCAAAGAGTCTCGTTTCCGGTGCGGATTTCGCGTATCCGCCGGAACAGGGAACGCGGGTAGACATTTCTCGGATTCATGGCCGGCCCGCCCCCGCGCCAGCGTTCCAGCGAGCATCGGTAGAGTTCGTAGTATTGGTCCCACTCGCGCGGCGCCTCGGCCGCCCTGACGGTCACGCCGGCGCGCTCCGCGCTCTTTATCGCGCTCTTATGGCCCTTGCTCATGCCAAGCGTTATCGCGCGTTCCCCTTTTGTCAAATCCAAGATATGCGTAAAGTCGTCCTTGCGGTTGATACCGCCGGTATTGCCGATGCTGTCAAGGCCGCCGTCCATACCGCCCGCGGCGCCGATAAAGCGCGACGACGGGTCGAACGGATTTACCCTAAACGTCAGATTGGTTTTGGACATCAACACGCGAAAGAGGTGTTTGACGTGTTCCGGCGTCAGTATCGACGCGCTGAGCCACCCACCGTATGTTCCGCCGGGCGATGAAAAATGGTCGACGAGCAATCCGCCGGCGCGTCCGATTTTCGCGAAAGGAACGACGGCGGACGCTCCGTCGTCAAAGTGTACCGACAACGCGCCGCTGTTCCGTTTCGGCGCAATCAACTCATACCAGTACGGCGTATGAAAATAGGTCGCGCAGGGGCAGCCCTTAGCGGCGTCCATCCACGCTTCCCTCGATGCCTCCGCCACACGATAAGCGCGCCTCATAAGCCCTCTACGATTCTCTTAAACTTAGCCGCGTCAAAATTCGCGTTTATGTGTTTCTTGACAAACGTATCAAGCTCGGTATAATCTTCGTCGGTAAGTCTCCCCTTAAAGGCGCGCAGCGCTATCGGCGCGTACTCCGTATCCAGCCCCAACAGCAACATATCGAACCAGCTCTCGCAGCCGCAGATATTGCGGCAGGTGAAGTCCACTCTGCCCATACGGCCGTTCACGGCCCGCGCGAGCATGGTGAACGCCTTCTTTAATCCGCCTTTTTTGAGGATTTTGCCGTAGGCGCGGTCTGTTCTGCGCAGCTGCGAACCGAGGCTCGCGCCGCATGTGAAAAGCTCTCCACGCGGCGAGAAATGCACCGAGAAATACTGGTTATAGCACTGTATCTTGCGGAAATTCTTATGGCGCAAAAGGCAATCGAAATCGTGCGTTACGGCGCTGTGCACGGATTTGATTTCCGCGAACACATCAAGGAATCTGCGGTAACCGTCCCGCTCCCTTACGACAGACAGTTCGCTTTCGGGGGGCATTACAGGCGCGAGTCCAAGCCCGATGCGCGGAGATACGGCGGCGAGCTGGGCCGCGAAGCGTTTTAGCGTATCAATGTTTTTTTCCGTAACCACGGTATTTATCATAAGCTCCGGGCAGCGCTCCGCCGAATTTATAAGCGCCGCGATTCGGTCGAGCACGGCGTCGCCGCCGAGCCCGCGAGTCGCGGCGTTGACCTCTCCGGGACCGTCAACGCTTATCACCAAACGGTCTATGTACGGAAAGGCCTCCGCCAGTTTTTGCGGCCCCGTGCCGTTGTGGACGACCCGAATGTACGGGTTCCAAACCGCCTTCGCCCGCGAAAGCAATCCGGGGAGCTCCTTCAGCAACGACGGCTCGCCGCCGCTGATATTCAGTATCCGCGGCTTGTACGCCGCAATGCGGTCAAGCGCCTCGAACCGGTTTATCGTCTCCGGCTCATTGGCCCGCTTCATTATCGAAGGGTCGCAGTATGCGCAGTGGAGATTACAGCGGTCGGTCACCTTCCAGGTGGCTATCCAGCAGAAGTTATTGTTTATCATCTCACGCGCGCTCCCCGTTAAGAACGTCGTCATAAATTTTTTCTATGCCGCTGATATAATTTTCCATTGTGAATTTTGAATCGAGTTCGGCGCGGGCGGCAATCGCCGTTTTTTGCCTTAACTCACGGGACTCCAAAATAGCGGCGGTTCTGTCCGCCGCCGAATTGATGTCGCCCCGTTTGACCAAATACCCGCTTTCCCCGTCCGTAAAGCATTCGCCGATGCCCCCGCAATCGTAGGCCACAACCGCAACCCCCATCGCCATCGCCTCAAGCACCACCCCGCCCAAGGCTTCTTCCCAGTCCGGGGCGTGCACCAATACGGACGCCACCGCCATAACCGCGGCGACCTCCTCCTGTTTGATGTTGCCCGTAACCGTCAAACACCCGTCAAGCCCTTTGCGTTTGATTTCGTCTATCATTTCGTCATAATATTTCTCGTGCCCGGGCACTTTACCGCCGACAATTATAAACTTGACATCACCGGAAATTTTAGTTTTAATTCGCGACGCTATTTCCAAAAAATTATGGTGCCCCTTGTCGCGGCGAAACGAGGAGACGGCAATTACCGTGGGAATGTCATCGGCATCCGTATTAACCGCGTTCGTATCGGCCGGAACCGCGTTGATAATATTCGCGCCGTTGAAGACCGACCTGTCGGGTCCGGGATTGTAGACGACCGACGCCCGGCGCCCGAATCCGTAGTAACGCTTGACAAAATGGGAGACCGTGACGATTCGCGAGCAGAAGAGGTGCGTCCACACCCGATAAAGATACCTGACCGCCCCGGCGTCGACGCAAACGCGGATATGCGCGACGGACGCGGCGCCGGCAAGCCGGGCAAACGGATAAAACGGCGCGTCGATAACATCGGAGAAGTGCGCAATCCCAACGCCGTTGCCGCGAATGTACCCGCGCAAACGCCATCCGGCGAATATCCATGTCAATAGCTGCCAGGGCCGCTTCCAAAAATCCCTCTTCAACCGCTCGAACGGAACGATGCCCACGTCAATTCCCGCCCCGCGGAGCCTCTCCGCCAGTTCGCCCTCCTCCGGCAGCACAACGCAAACGTCAACCCCGCGTCCGGCAAGCCCCACCGCCAACTTGCAGGTACTAATCGGCATACCGGTGCCGAATGAGGACAGGGAGCAAAATACGCAGGTCTTTTTCATTATACGCTCTTTGCTTTTTAGATTTTAATCTTTAAAATCTTTTAGCCTACGGCTTAATAATAATCTTCGCCCTCTCCCCCCCCGGGCTGACCACCGCAATATACGTTCCCGGAACAATATTTCTCTTCGGTGTCCACGCCGCTCTCCACTCCGTGTCCGTGTGGTACTTCGCCTCTACCCTTGCGGTCAGCGCGCCGTTTATGGCGTATACCGAGACGCTTGACTTCGGTTTCAGGCCGCAGAATGTTATCTGTTGCGCGCCCTGGGTGTTGCCGCTCGCGGAGTACAGGTTGGGGACGGCGCGCAGCGGCGGTTTTGACGCGGCTTTGCCGGAGCTGCCCGTGCTTACCATTGAGATGCCCTCGTCGGTCGCGACCCACAGGCGGCCGTTCTTCCGGTCGACGGCCACGGAGACCACGTTGTTTGAGGAAAGGCCGGTCGTTTCGTCTATTCGGCGCGTTTCCTTAGTCGCCAGGTCGTAACGTATAACGCCGCCGGAGCCAGTGCCGAGCCACAGGACGCCGTCGTCCACGGCCATGCTTGACGCGGTGCTTATCGTGTTATCCACTGTTTCTATAGTCGTCGCGCCGGCCCGGATTCTCCTTATGCCGCCGGAACCGGCCATATACAACGCGCCGTCGGGGCCCGCTTCCAACGCCCTCAGTGTCCCTACCGCCTCGTATACCGTGACTACCTCTATGCTATCGGAGAGCGGGTTGCCGTTGTGGCGGAAGGCGACGACGCGGTTCCCCCCGTAGGCGAATATCTTGCCGTCGCGGCTCACCGCCAGAAAATCGATGCTCTGCGTCTTGAGCGGCAAATCCGTGAAGAAGCGCCTGAAGTGCGCTTTAACCGGGTTTGTCTCGTATGGTACGGGGTCGTAGCGGGGGTCGTAGCAAATGAGGTTGCCGAAATCGCTTTCGAACGCGGAGACCCAAAGGTATCCCGATGAATCGGCGGCGATTGCGTCGCACTTGCCCCACACAATTCCGCCGATGCCGTCGCGCACGTATGATACGCCGGTGTAGTCGCCGTAGCCTATAATAAGCTGCCCGACGGTATTATTCGCCGGGTTGATGTGCTTGATGTTCCCGCCCCATGTCCCCACCCAAAATGTTCCGTCTCTCCCAAAGGCCGCTCCGAGCGCGTTGTTGTCGCCGGCGTAGCCGAAGTCGTTACCGTGGGTGCTGCGGCTGTAGAGATGCCAGCGGCCGTCGAACCTGTGGACTCCGTGATACCAGTAGTTGGGGAGGCTGACCGTCGGCAACGCCCATAAATCACCGGTTGATGAGACTACCACGCGCGACGCCCGTTTGAGCGAGTAGCCCTCTATTTTATGCTGCCGCAGCGGCGGGTCTCCGTCGCCGAGCGAGAAGTAGTACATCGCCTCCGTGCCTATCCACAGGCGCTTGTCGCCCTCGTTGTAGAGGGCTATAATGCCGCCGTCGGCCAATATCCGCGCCGACCTGACGGTATCGCCGTCCGTCCAGGTCAGCCGTCCACCGGTGTCGGCCGCGTAGAGGGCACCGCGAAAGACGGCGGCGGGCTTGGAACGCGCCGTAACGCCGCCGCCGGCGGGCACGAACGAATAGACAGGCCCGCTCCCCTTCGTCTTCCAGATGCCGGGGTCGTAAAAGTTGCGCTGCGAAAGCGGGATGTCGTATAGGCCGTCCAAATAGGCCACGCCCTCGCCGCATCCCAAAAAGAGCGTGTCGCCGTTAGCCTCAATGACGTTGACGCCAACGTCGGAGAACCCCGCGATGGCGGTCGCGTTGCGCATCGCAATGCCCTTGAGCGGGTCAAAGAGGCTAACCCCCATATTTGACCCGACAACGATAAGGCCGTCGTAACTGTACAGCGAAGTGACGCGCCAGCCGGAGAGCCTGTATGTGGAGTACGTCGTATACTGTCCGCGCGGCGTACGCCTGTACAGATACCCCCTGCGCGACCCTATCCAGACGTTTCCGGCATCGTCGCGGCATAGCGACGTCAGGTGCAGGTCGGGGAAGACGCGCCCGTTTCCCACGAACTCCCGCGCGCCGCTTTCGAGGTTGTGCATAACGAGCCCGCCGCTTGTGGCCGCCCAAAGGGTGTCGCCCCACTGCAGGAAGGCGTTCACGGTTACGGGTGAGCTGTAGTTGGCGATATTTTCGAACGCGGCGGGCGCGGCGGCGGGGCCGCCGGCAAAGCCGGCAACAAACACGGCCGCCGCGAGCAGAGACGCCGTTTTCGCTCTTGTGATGTTTTTAGGTTCGGGCATTTTTTGCTCTTTTTAACCCCGGTAATCCTCTTATTTTAATTTCTTTTAATTCTATAGAATCATATTAATATAATTGACGCGCACGCCACCGCGCAAAGAGCAAGCGCCAATATCTATACGCCGCGCCTGTCGCCCCATATCGCCTTATGCAACTGTATCCCAAGCCTTACGCCCGCCGGACGGGTCTTTACCATCCATTCCGCCAGCGTCCTGTACGGTAACGACGGCGCCGACGGGGAGAAGATTATCGGGCAGCGGGCAGCGAGGCCGCGCCGGGCGCAGAACTCCGCCGCCCATACCGCGTCGCCTATCGACGCCAACACGAACTTCAGTTCGTCGCCGGCGCGCAGGCGGCCAATGTTATCCGCAAAAAAACTCCCTTCCTCCCCGCTGCCGGGGCACTTTACATCCACAACGCGGCGGACGCCGGCGGGGATTGCGCCAATGTCGAGGCTGCCGTTGGTCTCCAGCATCACCTCGTAGCCCAAGTCCAAAAAACCGGCGCAGAGGGCGGCGGTTTCGCGCTGCAGGAGCGGCTCGCCGCCGGTGATTTCAACCAGGCGCCGGACGGGCGCCGCGCCGGGCGGCGTACCGGCATCAGCATAGAGCTTTTCCACGGCGGCGACGATGGCGGGGACGGGCATCGGCGATGGGGCGCCGCCCGCGCCGTCGCCGCGCGCGTACTTAGTATCGCACCAAACGCAACGCAGATTGCATCCGAACAGGCGAACGAAAGAGCAGGGCCGACCGGACTGGGCGGACTCGCCTTGGATGGACAGGAATATTTCCGACACGTTTAACATATAAATATGTCATATCGCAAAAATCAAATTCTTTTTATGAGGATGGCGCCGAGCTTTCGCCTGAGCGTACGGTAACCGCCGACTCAACAATATAATATTTTCCGCCGCCGCCCATAATGTATATTTATAGAAACAAAAACCATGGAATCGTTGGATATCTAAGGAGGAGGTTGCCGAAAATATACATTGCCGATGGAATTGTTTACGGGAACGACCGCCCTAACTTCCCCCCAGCTCCGCAAACTCCGCCTCGCCGTCGCCGCCCTTGTTGCCCTTGTTTGCGCGCCTCTTTATGGTGTTTGCCTCCGATAAATCCGAGTCTAAGCGCTTCTTTATGTCCTTGGAGAGCCGGTAGGAGCCCGCGGCGCTTGCTTCCTCCAGGGCTTCGTTGTTTTTGCCCATTGCCAAATACGCCCTCGCCATTCCAACGTGCGCTTTGACGGCGTTGTAGTAGTTTGTGTTCTGGTCTTTCTCGCACTTCGCGTATATCGCCCTGTAGGCGGCGGCGGCCTCGTCGTACCGCTTCAGGCCGTGCAGGGCGGCGGCGCGGCCCCACATAAAGGATAACGCCCTGGGGTACTTCTTACCCATGTCGGTCGCAACATTCAGCGCGTCCTCGTAGCGCTTCTCGTTCATGTACACGTCTATCAGTACGCAACCTGCGGCGGCGCGGGAGTAAACTCCGTTCCTGATTACACCCTTGAGCTTTTCTATGCCAATCTCACGCTTGTCCTCCACGCCCGGCATCCACCAGAGCATCTTCATCAGGGCGCTGCGCCAGTAGTCGTAGGTGCCTGTGCCGAAGTTTATGTCGGGGTTCTTGCTGCCGTCGGCGGCCATCTTCAGGAATACGGAGACGCCCTTCCAACCGTAGCGGAAAGCGGTAATGTACCGCTCGTAGCGAGCCTCGAAGGTACCTTTGTAGCCCTCGGCGCCGCCGAGGAAAAACCTTGCCCAGTCGTCGTTCGGGGCGGAGGCAAGTATCTTTTCGGCTTTCTCTACCGCCTGGTCGCATGAGCGGTAAAACTCGGCCTCGCGCTTGTTGGACTGGTAGCGCTGCATCCACGCCTCAACCACGGCGGCCATGAAAAAGTAGCCGGCGGGGTGTTCCGGATAGGCGCGCAGTATCTTCTTAGCCTCATCCTCGGCGCATTTGTAATCTTCCTTAAAGACGCACTCAATGCTGGCCGACGCCCACCCGTGCATATCGGCGGGCAGCTGTTGCGGCTGAGCCGCCGCGGCGGCGCAAAGGAGCGACATCGCAAGCGCGGCGACTGCGAAAACTCTCTTACTCACCGCCGCCTCCGCCCTCCGCGGAAACCGTATCGGGCGCAACCGTGTAGTACATATTGTGGTACCGGTCCCACATACCGAAACGGCGGTGGTAGCGGTACTTCCGCCTGATTTTCTTCTCCACGCCGACAAGGGGTTTAAGGAAGAAAAAGTCTGTGACCGCCATACGCGAGTACGCTCCCTCATTGTACTCCTTGTAGGATACAAGCTCAAAACGCGGCTCATCCATGAGCGCCGCCGCCGACACGCTGTCGATGATGGCGGCAAGGTCGTCGGCAAGGATGACGTCTAACTTGCCGCGGACCACGGCGTCGCTCTCGTCGCAGGCGGCAGAGAGAAGGGCGACAACGACGCACAGCGGCGGCAGTATATGTTTCGCGATTGTAAACATGATAATATTAAAATAATATATGGTGATGGGGAATGGGGAATAATGACGTCGTGAATTTCCACATCAAAAAAGGGCGGCCACACGGAGCCGCCCCTGCACGTCAATTTACTTTAAATCACAGTCTAAAACCTGTATGTCGCGCTCACCCTGTTGAACAGGTGGTACTGGGAGCCGGATATCAGGTTGGTTAGCGTGTACGGCAAATCCTCCGAGGCTACGAAGTCTATCCTCAGGCGGTTATCGATATTGATGCCGAAACCGAGGCCGACCAAATCGTTGTCCCAGCCGTTGGACGACGGGTTTTCCAGCCAGGCGCTCTTCGTGTCCCCATTCTTCGTCTCATACTGGAACTCCTTCTGGCCGCCAACGCGGATAAGGAACCAATCCCACACTATATTGCGCTCAATACCGAAACTCAGGCGCGCGCCTATCCTCTGCGGGTCTCCGCTTGCCCCAACATTCTTTTGGCTGTTTTCCTGAGTATAAATCCCCTGCAAACCGGCCCAAAAGAAACCTCGGTCAATGTTCATGTTGATACCCACACCGCCGGCGACATCCACTATGTCGGCCCTGTTGAGCGTCATGTAGGTGAGCGAAACCTGCGGCACAAAGGAACCGTTGATTGCCGGAACGGCGGTGAAGAAGCGCAGGTCGCCGCGTACAAAGTAGTCATTGTCGGAGATCAGCACTCTCAACGTCGTATCTTGCGCAACATCCGCCAAATTTGAAACTCTGTCATATGTCCAGCGAGCGTTAGTCAAACCCCCATTCACCGAGGCCTCAAGGTCAAGTCCCTGCTCAATATTGTAGTTGATACCGGCCGTACCCTTGTAAATCGCCGTTTGGTTTCGTATATCGCCATTCTCCCGCACACATTGATAAGCGGTGTAAAAACCGAGACCCATCGCAAATCCGTTGCCGATATCGTAACCCAGCATTAAGTCAAACTTACCCAACGGGTCAACAAGGTTATTTCCATTCCATTCGGTAGCTCCTGGAGTTACATCCAGCCCCCTGCTTCCATACCCGCCGGCTTTGATAAGCTTTTCGAGCATATAGTCTCTCCTGTTCACAAACGCGCCTATTGAGAGCATAGGCCCGCTCTCCTCATCGCTGAAGCCGTAGGAAATCATACCGCCAAAAAGCGGGTCCAACGGCTGCACATTCTTCTGTCTCCCGAAATTGCCGCTCGAATCTTCCGGGCCCATCCATCCGAAAGACCCATAGATTAAGTTAGGGTACAAACTCATATCCGCCGGATTGGTAAAAACAGAGACCTCGTCACGGTAGAAATATGGCGTCTCCTGCCTGCCCATAACCCTTACACGCGCATCCGTAGCGTAAACGCTGACCGCAAACCCCGCCGCGAGAATAACCGCAAGCGCCCTTTTCATCATAAATGCCTCCTAATTGGTATTTATATTTTGTATTAGGTATTGATTTGTTACTTTTTTATTCTTAACAAACTTTTATTTAAAAAATAAGGAATTTGATTTCGAAACTTAATACTAAGAAACTAAAAAGCAGGGGCCGAACCTGTTTGTTTCAGCGAAGTCAACAAATTCAACCCCTGCCAAAGCCAATAACAACAAAACATATTTACAGCGTACTGTCAACCTTATCCGCAAACCGCGGGAGACGCCGTAAGACGCCCCCTGCGCACAATTCTCACACGCCGTCGACCAGGCGCATCGCGTTAAAAACAGGGGCGCTATTTAATTGCGCCCCTCCCGGCAAGACAATCACTGCGAGAAGACGAACGGGTACGTGACCTCGGTCACGTCGCCCGGCTTGTCTATCTTCTCAAAATTCCAACTCTTAACACGGGAAACCACCGTCGTCTCAAGTTCCGAATCGGCCATTGTCGACTCCACCACTTGGGCGAATATCACCCTGCCGAATTCGTCTATTGCGAACTTGACCGTGATTTTACCGGTCAACCCCGGCTTCTCGCGCAAACGCTTGTTGTAGGCGTAGCGCAAAGCGGCCATATTCTGCATAACCACGCGCTGGATGCTTGCGCGGCTACGGCCGCCGGTCAGGGCGCCGCCCTTAAGGAAGTCTGGGGAAGATACCTTGAGCTCGCCCTTCTTCTTGAGCTCGAGACCGCCGCCTCCGCCGCCCATCAAACCACCGAGCAGGTCGTCAACGCCGCCGCCGCCCCCGCCGAAGCCGGAGCCATAACCGGAACCGTAACCGATACCGGCCACGCCCTTACGCCCGACGCCGCCGTCACCGCCCGACTTCAAACCGCCTACGCCGGAGAGGATAGCGTCAATGTCGGTGGCAAAACCGCCCTTGCCGAAGATATCCGCGCTCGCGACACTCTTGCCCTTGATTTGGCCGGAGACGATACCGAGAACGCCCATCTGGGTAACGCGGGCCCTGGGGTCGCCGCCGCCCTTGTTGCTGCTCACGCCCTGGCTGTTCGTGGGCTTGAGCTTCTTCTGGTCACTCTTGATGTCTTCCTTCTTCTTCTCCTCCTCCTTCTTTTTCTCCAAAGTGGCAGCGACCTCTTCCGCCTTGACTAACTTCGCGGTGCGCTCCTCGGGGAGCTTTTCGAAGAAGTCGACCGCAACCTCAACGGGGTGCTGCAATGTCAGGAAAACGCCGACGCCTATCGCCAGGGCCATACAAACGGACTCGATTTTGTTCAGGCGGTTGCTCTTCTCAATCATGAAGATATCACCGCGCTGAGCGAGCATCTCTTTGTACTCGGCGTCGGAGAGCACTCTCCCCGGTTCGTCGTCGTCATCGTCGTCGTCGCGCCTCGGCTGCGGCGGCGGCATCTGCTGCGCCGCCGGTCGGGCGGGCGCAGGGTGTTGGGGCATAGCGGCGGCCGCCGGCCTCGACGGCGGCGCGTATGCCGCGGCGGCTACGGGAGCGGCCGCAACAGCCATCGGCGCGGCTGCGGCAACGTTGCCCAGCGGCACCAGTTCCACCTCGGCTCCAATGGCGCCGAACTCGGCGCGAAGCCTTAAGGACTCGTCCTCGTCCGCCTCTTTCCGGATGCAAATCGCCTTCTGCGTGACTGCATTGTACACCACGTCAGGCGTGCTGCCGGACCATTGGGCGACCTTGGCGGCAATCGCCGAAGCCCGCGGCGGATCCAAACACTGTTTAATAAGCACTTTGTATTTCATGATTATTCATCCCTTTCCATGACGGCAAAGTTCATGTTGTTGTAACCGGACTTGCCGCAAGTATTCATGATTTTGAAAAGAACGTCGAAATCGATGTTCTTATCAACTTGAACTATGATCTTACCCTGCACCGCGTTGAGCGCGCCTATGCGCACCATCTCTTCCTCTGCGGCAAGGCACGCCTTGAGGCGCTCCTCGAGCTTCGTGATAATCGGGTCGTTAGACTCCGGCGGGATGTTCCTTGCATCCTCCGTCGGGACGACCGCCTGATTATCAAGAAGTATCATGTCCTGAGTCACCGCCAACTGGAGACTCACCTCGGACGGTTTCTTTTTGGACGCGGAGTTCGGCAGCACAAGGTTGTCGGCGTTCGTCAGCAATGACCCCTCCGCCGAAAAACTCTTGAGCAGGAACACGAGGATGATTGTGAACATATCCATCATCGACGTAATGTTCAGGCTGGCGTTCTCCTTCTTCTTCTTAAAATGGCCCGCCATAAGTTACCCCCTCAGCTTAGCGATGGAAATGTTTGGAAACTCGGCGGTACGCGCCGCGTCCATGATCTGCACGATTTTGTCGTAGATCACCTCGTTTTCGGCCGCGATGATGATATCATCGGCGTCCACTGCCTCACGATAACGCTCCTTGACTTTCATAAGACGGTTTTTAAGCTCGTCGTAGGCCGACAAAGGTCTGGTCTCGAACTCCTCGCCCGGGTTCTTCACAATAACCCGGCGCCGCGGATTCGTCAGCGCATAGACCGTGTCGCCTACCTTAGCCTCTTTGACGGGGACGCCGTCCACGTCCGTCAGCATCTCCCCGAACTTCGTGTACAGCGACCTCAGGATGTTGCGGTTCTCGTCCGATGTGTACAGGTAAATATCGTAGCGCTCGTGAATGGAGAACTCTTTCCCTGTCCTCGGATTAATCGGTTGTACGCCGGGCGTATACTCTATGGTTGTATCGAAGTTATCCTTGGTCAGGTAACGGTGATACTCCCTATAGAAGAGGCTGGGCATAAACCCGCCCTTCGCCCCTAAGGTCACGACGGAATCGGTGATGATGGCAGTGAGGAGCAGCTTCTCGCTCTTGTCCTCCTGCGGCTGCTCGGTAACAGCGGTGTTCGTCTGCGAACCGCGCGCTTCCGGCAGCTTGATGTCGATGACCGCGACCTTGGCGAACTCAGCCGATATGAGAAGCATCGGGATAAGCACGACCATGAGGTTCATAAAACACTTCAAGTCCATCTCCTGTGGCTCAATATCTGGCCTTTTAAGTTTGCTCATTTTGTCCCTCCAGGCAAAATTGTGTAAGTTTTAGGCCTCAACCAGGTTGATGAGCTTGGTCGACTTTTCGTCAAGCTCCTGCATGACGCCGTCGGACTTCGCACCGACCACGCCGTGAAGGAGAAGCATTGGAACAGCGACAATCAGCCCCCACAGCGTGGAGGACATGGCAACGGAAATACCGGTCGCGAGAGCCTGCGCCCTCTGAGCCGCCGGCACATTTGCGATAGCGTCGAAAGCCAGCATCAGTCCGTAAATCGTTCCCATAAGGCCCATCAGCGTCGCTAAGTTGGCTAGCGTCGGGATGATGCCTATGAATCGGGTGATCTTGGGTGATTCCGTCAGGAATACCTCGTCAACGGCCTTTTGTACCGCCTTGGCGCCCCGCCCGCGGTTCTGCAGAATAGCGGTCACACCCTTGGCAAGCGGCGTGTTCTGAGAGGATGAGTACTTTATCGCCTTCTCGTACTCCCCCGCCTTCAGATACTTGGAAACGCCGTTCATAAATGTCCCGCTACCCGAACCGCACTTCACGAAGAGGTACCACAACCTCTCGATAACCAACCCCATCCCGCCGAAAAACAGGAATAGAATGATCCACATACACCAGCTACCGCTCGTAAGAAAACCGTCTAACACAAACTTGTAAAGCTGCATTTTGAAACTCCTTTCACTTAAATTATAAGTGATGTTTGGTTGTTATTGTTAAAAAAACCTCCGCTTACCCCGGGCTGCTCCAATGGATGGCCCCTCCTAATAAAATTATATCATAACACAACCGATAATGCACGATATTTTACATTTTTTTTGCGCCGCCCCCAAATTACGACCCGGACTTCGCCTTGAGGTCGCTTATCCTCTGTTCCTCAAGCTGTATATTCCGCTCCGCTTCCATCTGGATACGGTTCAACTGCTTTATCTTTTCATCGACGCCGATGTCCCTCTTTACGATGTCGTCGATACGGCGCATACCGCGGTCAAACTCGGAGTCGCGGCCTTTCGACACTATCTCCTTGCCCTCCGCGTCGTACTGCTTGGGCCTCTCTTTGGGCTTCCACTCGACAATCTGAATGTCCTTCCACTCAGATTCGGGGTTAATGACGGCAAGGCGCTCGCGGATGCGGTCGACCCACGGGCTGTTCGCGATACCTATCTCCTTCGCCATCTTCATGCCGTTCTCGTACACGGGCATCGCGGCGTCCTGGGCCTTGAGGTAGCGCTCCTCAAGCTCCATCACGTAAAACTCACGCTCCTCCCCCGTCAGCTCCTTGGGCACCGGCGAATTCTTGAAGAGAAGGCCGACCTGCTCCAATATGTCGCCCTTCTTATAAGCCATCTCCATCATCGCCTGCATGGACATCTCAATATACTCGCCCTTCAGGTTCTGCTCCTTCGCCCAAGCTATGTTCTGGCCGAAATACTCCATAGCCTTGTCGTAATACTTGTCGAGGCTCGACAGTATCTTGATCTTGCCGCCCATCTTCTCGACCTCGTTGCCGAAGAGCGTTTGGTTGGCCACCGCCTCCGCCATATCGTAGAAGCCCTTGCCTATCATGTAAGTGGCCCTCATCGTCCACTCCTCCACCCCAAGCTCAATAGCCTTGGCAAAGTACTTGGCGGGATCCTCAAGCGCCTTGGTCTTCGACTTCACGACGCCGCTCATCTCCTTCTCGTTCTTGGCGACAAGCTTTATGTCCTCAAACTTCTTGTAATATATCTCGCCGACCCTGAAGTACGCTTCCGCGACGTTGGCCACGTCTATGTCGCTCGTCTTGCTGTACTGCTCGTATATCTTGACGGCCTTGTTGTAGTTGGTCTCGGACTCCTTGTAGTTCTGCATATTGAAATACGCGTTACCCGCCTTGACAAGCGCCTGCACCTGCTTGTAGCGGTCGGCGGTGTACTTATCGGCGTAGTCGGAGAAGGAGTTGGCCATCTTGCCGAACTCTTCGAGCTTCTCGTAGCACAAGCCTATTGAGAAAAACGCTTCGGCTGCGAACTCGCTGCTCGGATAGCGGCTGGCCATCGTCTCATAGACATTGATGGCGTTGTGGTAGTGCTTGCCCTTTTCAAATATCAGACCGGCGTTGTACAGCGCCTGCGGCGTCTTGGGGTCGTTGGCGTACCTTTCATATATTAGCTCGAACATTTTGCCGGCCATGTCGTACTGATTCATCTTCTGGTAACACTCCGAAGCCGACGACAAACTCGGTATGGCGAACTCCGCCTTTGGGATTTGGTTCGCCGCGGTCAAATAAATCTGCGCGGCGCGGTCGTACTTGCCGCCCTTCTTGTAATTCTCGGCTGCGCGGATATACGCGCTCTCGCGCAACGTACCTTTGGGGAACCTGTCCGGCAACTGCTCAAATATCGCCGCCGCTTTGTCGAAATCCTTCATCTCCTCAAAGCACACGCCCCCCTCAAACCACCCCTTCTCCGCGACCTTGCCCTCGCGGAACTCGCCCGATATTGCCTGGAACGCGGCGGCCGCGCCGGCGAGATTGCCCGACTTCTTCATGTTCTCGGCGTTGCGGTACATCGCGCCGGCGGCAAGCTCGTTAATCTCCTCGTAATCCTTCGTATCGCGAGCTGTCCTCGACAGCAAAGCTTTGAACGTCTGCATCGCCAAATCAAACTGGTTGTTGCTCGAATAGGCGGTACCGAGCATCCTGGCGGCGTTATTGTAAATCTTGGATTTCTGGTACTGGTCAACCACCATCTTAAACGCCGTCACCGCTTCCCCGAAATTCTTTCCGCCGAAGTGGATGTTACCGGCCAGGTACAGAGCGTCCGCGGCGTTATTGCTTTGCGGGAAGCGCCTCTGGAAAATCATACAGTAGTCGAGTAACTTCTTGGTGGAGGGCAGCGCGTAAGATTTATCCTCGCTTATCCCCTCCTTGGCTATCTCCTTCTTACGGCACATATCCAGGGCCACGATAACGTTGTAACCGGCATCCTCCTGAGAGATGGCTATCGGATTCGTTTTGTCGCCCTTCGTCGCCTTCAATTTCTCGAGCTCTTCGGCATCCATACCCAAAGTATCAACGTCGTTTACGTACGCCGGATACTTCGACACATCCTCCTCGGCCACGAACCTGTAGTTTTCGGCGGCTTTCTCGCAGTCGCCCATTGAGCTGTATATCTCGGCCACGTTGTACTTGTACTCAAACACGCGCCATTTGTCGTCCGGAAATTTGGTAAAGAACTCGTTATAACGCTTCATCGCCTTGTCGAAAGAGGCCTTATCCTTCTTCTTTTGACCTTCGCCGTGATAGAACAGGGCAATATCGCCAAGCGCGCGGCGTACCTGACCCCTGGCCACGTCTATGACTCTCCGCTCCTTAGAGTTTGCCGTGTACCATTTGCTGCCCTCGCCATAATCGTCAACAAGGCTCTCCCGCTCTTTGTTGGCCTTATCGTGCTCCTTCTTAACCACGAAGCACTCAATGAGCTTTTGCCGGGCAAGCGGCGCCTCCCTGTACATCGGGTACTTCTTGAGCGCGCCCTCAAGCGCCTTGATAGCCGCGTCCCACTGGCCATGGTCGCGATTCTTCGCGCCCACCATATAAATCACCTGCGCCTCGTAGGACTTACCGGAATTCTTCTTGAAGAACTTTATCGCCTCATCCACGCCGTCCGGCATATCGGAGAAGCAGATAGCCATATACTCAAGCGCCATTTCGCGGAACTCTTTCTTCTGGTACTTGTTGGCGTCGCAAGCCTCCACGTAGGTGTGGAAATACTCGACCGCCTTGTCAAAATCGCCGGTGTTGTATGCGCACTCGGCCAACCGGTAGTGGTTCATCTCCCTGGAGACGACGTCTATCTGGTCTTCCTTAACTTTCTTGAAGTGTTCGTAAGCCTTGGTGAAGTTATTGTCCATAAACGCGAGCTCGCCCAGGCGGAATTGCGCCGCGGAGACGCGGGGGCTGTTGGGGAAGCGCTGCGCCAATTGCTCAAGGATAATGCGCGCGGTATCAAGGTGCCCGGCCACAAGGTAGTTTTGGCTCATCTGGTAGTAGGCCTCGGGCAACTTGGGAAAATTCGGGTACTCACGGGACAGCTGCCAGTATATCTTGAGCGATTTCGAGTAGTCCGGGATGGGCGGCGTCGGCGGCGTTCCGCGCCCGGTGCGGTCGTACTGTTTCATAGCCTCGGCGTGCTGCTCCGACGCCCTGCCGAAATTGTCACGCCCCTGGTCGTAGTAGAGCGCGCCCAACTCAAACATAATCCCAGCGCAACGGTCGGTCTTCTTCACGGAACACCCGTCAAGCAGCTTCTCGTACTTTTCTATTATCGTTTCCAAGTCATGCCCTTTGGGCCGGTTGGCTTCCGCCGTCTTAATCCTGTCGCTCTGACTCTCCTGCTTCTTCTGCTCAAGCGCCCGGATTTGAGCCTCAATCTCCTCCTTAGACTTCTTCTTTTGCGCGAACGCCGGAGCGACCGCCCCACAAAACAACGCGCCGGCCACGGCGGCCATCAAAACGACCCTCAACCTCAACCCTTTCCTCATGACAGCTTCTCCTTTTTAGCTTATTTCCAAAAAATACATTGTTTGCTTCATTACCCCGCCGCGCTATTCGCCCGATTCCTCCAACTGCCTCCTCAACTTCTCTATCTCCGCGTCTATCTTACCCTCCGTGCCCGCGCTCTTCTGCATCTCCTCCTGCACCCTGCGGCTCTTTATCATGTTCGTCGCCTTGGCCAGCGCGAAGGTCGCGTCTTCTATAATCTGCTCCTTCTGCATAAAGAAGTTACGGTGCGACTTCTCCAGCATCCTGTAGTCGAAGAACTCCTTGTGTTCCCTGGCGAACCTCTCGTACCCCTTCTGCAACTCCGGCCTTTCCTCGACCGAGCGCGGCGTGGGCTTCCTCATCGCGTTCTTCCTTATCTTGTCGGCCGTCGGCGCAAAGGTATCCATTTCGCCGTCGTACTGCACCTTACGCGTCGTCACGTCGTCGGCGGTGAGGAACTTTCCGTTGCTGGCGGTTTCCAAACACTTCTCAAACGCGGGGACCGCGTCGGAGTAGCGCTTCTGCAGCATCAGCGAGTAACCCCTGAGCAAGTGCGCTTCGGGAACGAACGGCGACTTGGGGTGCAACGCTATTATTTTGTCGACCTTTTGGTACGCGAGCTGCGGCTGTCCGGCCTTGACCCATGCCCACGCGGTACCCAAAAGGGCCTCGTCGCCGGAAGGGGACGCCCCCTCATGAACCATACTGTATGCCTCCACCGCCTCGCGCAGCTTACCCTTGCCGTCCGCGCCTTGCGACTCAAAGTAGATATGCCCCAACTTCACCGCCGCGGCGTTCTGCAGGAGGTCGTCCGACTTTCTTGACGTGGTGTCGTCCACTATGCGGCGCAAATTTTGTATGGCCGCCTGCTCCCTGTCGGAATGGTAGTGGATGACCGAAAGCGTGTACAAAGCGTACAGATACGACTTATCCGTCGGCTTAACCTTTTCAAAGTGCTCTCTCGCCGCCTCCTCGTGGCCGCGGGCGAACTCTATTTCACCGGCAAGGTACTCCGCCTCGCCCACAATCTCGCTCTCGGGGTAGAGGTTGATGATAAACGAGTGGTTCCTCATGGCCTCATCGTAGTTATCCTCGCGGTAATCTATGCTCATCACGCCGTAGAGGTAGTTGGCGCGCATATCGGAGGTGGTATACTCCTCAAGCGCGTCCCTAAACACCTCGCGGGCTGTGTTATTCATATACAGCTCTTTATAGCAGTCGCCCATGTAGTAGACGGCTTTGTCGTTTAAGTAAAATGTGGGATAAAGCGACATCAGCTTGCCGTAGGCAAACGAGGCCTCCCAATACTTGCCGGCGGTATAGAGGCGCATAGCCTGCTGGTAGACGTCCATAGGGGCGACGACCAGCCTGTCGTAGAGCCTCTTGGACTCTTTCTGCTCGCGCGTCCGGCCAAAGTCGGCGGAGGCGCGGAGCATCATCACGAGCCCGCGCTCGTCATCCATGCTCGCCGAGTTCTCCAAGAAGCTGTAACCGAAGTTATAATCGATATTGAGATAGTTTATCATCTCCGGAAGCGGGTATATCAGGTTGTAATTGAAGCCCAAATACGGGATGTTGTTATTTGTCCACCCGCCTTTGAACCATATCTGCGGGATAAACATATACTTGACGTGGAACCCCCAGCGCAGGGCGGTCGGGAACATACCGGCTATGTCCTTGGTCAACGCTTTTATGCTGTCCTGGTTTACAACCCCGGACAAAAGCGCTTCCCTGAACTTATTCCACGGCAGGGCGGCGAATATGTCCCTAAACGCGTTGTCTATCAATACCTCGAAACTAGCCACCAGGTTGTCGTTGAGTCCGCTGTAACGCAACCCCATGCGAGCGCGCGACACCGTGATGAGGTCGGAGGGCGTCGGCTTAAAATAAAAATCATCCGGCCCGTCATCCACACCCTTCTCCCACGGGGTCTGCGTGGGCAGGATGTCCTGGGCGTTCAGGCTTATGCCGATATCGCCGTATTGATAGTGGTCAAGCGGGTTGATGTACACCCCCACGTCGAGGCCCGGCACCCTTGAGACCGCGCTCGCGCCGAACTGCGTCTGGGTGCGCAATTTTACGTTGCTGCCGAGCATGAGCCACGGCAACACCCGCACGCCGTAGTTCCCTATCAACCATAAATCTTGATAAGACACCGTACCGCTCGCCTCACCGTCGCTTTCACGCCCAACCTTCTCCACGGAGTTGCGGGCGTGGAGTATCGTGAGACCAACGGTGTGGTTCAGGCGCACCGGATAGAAGAAGCTGAAATCCTGGTAGCCCATATTGCCGCGGTCGAGCCCCCAACGATAGAACGCCATACTCGCGTGCATCTGGTTCACCCTGTACAAAAGCGCCGGGTTGACGAGCGCCGAGGTCCAGCTGTTCAAATCCTGCGTGAAGTCCGCCTGAAAGTAGGGCGCGTCGTAGCCGCCCTCGCCGTCCTGCCCAAAGGCAAAGACCGCGCCAAGCAACACGATAGCCGACACTACGCGTATCGAACAAGCCGCTCTCTTCGTTTTCATATACACACAACCCTCCACAATGTTATCACCGTACCGGGATAACCTCTATCCTTCTGTTAGCGGCCCGCCCGTCATCCGTACTATTGGACGCCACCGGCCGTTCCATACCGTATCCTCGGGCGGTCATCCGGTTTTTGGAAATGCCCTTGGAGACCAAATAATTCAGCACCGCCCTCGCCCTTTTCATCGACAGCGATTTGTTGGCATCCTCGTCGCCCACATTGTCCGTATGGCCGGCGATTTCAACCCGCAAATCGGAGTAATAAGCCAAACTCTCGTATATTTGGTCTAAAGCGGCGTAAGACTCCGACGTTAACTGGTCGCTGCCCTCCCAAAAGTTTACCCCCTGCAAAAGTATTGGCCCGGTGATAGCGGCCGGCGCGTTGGCCGACGAAGCCTTCGACGCGCCCCCGTAACTCGGCGCGGAGTATGAGGCGTCGCCGTACGACGAGGACGAAGATGAAGACGATGCCGAGGACGAGGACGAAGCGCCGAAATATTGGTCCAACTCGCTGGACGCCTTCTCTTTCTCCGACAGCGGCGCCACCGCGATAACATCGTCGGAAAGGCCTATGTCCGCACCCTCCTCGCCCTTGCCTTTACACGGGGAACCCGATTTCACGCTGTAGTTGTGGCGCGGAAAGCCGGCCCCCACAAACTGCGGCTCGACGGAGATGTTCTGCTGGCGCGTCGTTTCGTTGTCCATACTGTTGCTGAACGGCAACCGATTGGCGTAGATATCGTTGCCCACAAGCCGCGACTTAATCGCGTTCGGCCCGGCGAAAACCCCGTACTGCTTGTTGCCGTAGATGATGTTGTTGCGAATCAGTACCTCCGTATAGTTGGCGCAAAAGATACCGCTGTAGCCGTTTTCCATGATTACGTTGTGGGCTATGGAGGTACGGGTCCCGCGCACCGATTCCAGAAAAATCCCCGTCCATTCGTTCCGGTAGACCACATTATTGGTGATGTCGGGCAGCGTTACGAGAGCGTGGATGCCCGTCCCCTTATTATCAATAACAATGTTGTTTGTGATGATGGGCCTCGTGTTTTTGCACAGTATTCCGGTACGCCCATTGCGAATCGTGAAGCCGGTAAGCACCGCCCCGTCCGCCCCGACGACGGCGGGCCCCCTGCGCCGCCCGTCTATAATCGTCGACTTCTTGTCCTGCCCCACCAACACGACGTCGTCGACCATGGTGACGTTTTCGTAGTACACGCCGTTGCGCACATAGACCGTGTCCCCCTCGACGGCCTCGCCAAGCGCCGCCTGTATGGTCGGAAAGTCTTTGGGAACACTTATCCTCTTCTGCGCGGAGGCGCAAACGATAGCCGCGGCAAGGAACAAACAAGCCACCCGCACCCGCCGTTTAGTTAAAGATATAGCCATAAACACGCCGCCCCGTCGTTCTTTCCGTATCGGTTTTGACATAAACTGGTACCCGCTCCCCCCAAAAACAAGGGGACAATCACACTCTATAAATCTAATTCACGCGCAACGCCATGTCAATAATAAAAAAACTCTCCACAATTAATAAAATTTATCTTTTTTTTTTGTAATATGCAAATTTTTTTTTATTTATTGTTTTTTTACTCTTTTTTACGCCGGTTTTTCGTATTAATTTTTTATTGACCCGGCATTGTTTTTAAAGATTTTGGCTTCTACTCCCCAAAAAAATATATATTACTTCAACTATGAGAACCTTAATCTTATTAATAGCGGCGGCAATCCTGACAATTCTAACCCTCCCGTCCCCCGCCGTCCCCGACGACTTCGGCAAAAACAAAGTCCAATACCGATACCTGGACTGGAGTTGCCTCAAAGCCCCGCGCTACACCCTGTACTACCACCAGGACCAGGGCCGCCTCCCGGAACTCTCCTGCATCTGGCTCGACGACGTCTACCGCGACCTGAGCTACCGCTTCCGCTTCCGCCACTCTACCCCCGTCCCCGTCGTCCTCTACGAGTCGCCGGCGCTCTTTGAACAGACGAACATCATCACCGAGCTCCTCCCGGAGGAGGTAGGCGGGTTCACGGAAATCTTCAAGAACCGCGTGGTCATCCCGCACAACGGGTCGCTCGCCGACCTGCGGCACGTTCTCCACCACGAGTTCGTACACGCCTTCGTATTCGGCATGGTCTACGGCGGCAGCATCCTCCGCGCAGCAGGGGCGCAGGTGCCTCTGTGGTTCAACGAGGGGCTCGCCGAACTGCTCTCCTCGGGCTGGGAGCGCCAAGCCGATATGTTTATGCTCGACAGGATGCTAAACTCGACCGTCCCGCCGCCCTCTCCGGCGCTCGACGGATACTTAGCCTACAAGGGCGGACAGTCCTTTCTCTACTACCTCCACAGCACCGGCACCGACAGCCTGTTCAATAGAATGCTTATTGAATTCAAGCTTACCCGCTCCGCTGAGGCCGCAATCGAGCGGGTCTACGCCAAAAATATGGAAGAACTCGGCAAGGATTGGCTTCGGGAGCTGCGCCGAATCTACTGGCCGGAGGCAGGCCGCCGCGTAAACCCGGAGACGCAGGCCTCGCCCGTCACCGCGAAGGAGCGCAGCCGCGCCAACGTGTACCCCAGGGCTTCGCCCGACGGCAAACGGATAGCCTTCTTCAGCGACAGGCACGACTACACGCGGATAATCATCACCGACACCGCCGGCAAGGAACTGCGCCGCATAGGCGGGGAGCACAGCTTCGGCAACTCTTTCGAGTCCTTCCGCCCCATGGACGGCGCTATCGCCTGGTCACCCGACGGGAAACAGCTCGCCTTCGTCGCCAAAAAAGGCGGTAAAGACGAGATACGAATAGTTGACGCCGCGACCGCCCGAACGCGGAGAACCGTCCGGCCGCCACTGACGTCCACAGGCGGCCTTGACTGGTCAAGGGACGGAAACCTGCTCACGTTCGTGGGTATGTCCTACGGGCAAACTGATATATACCTATATAATCTGGCCTCCGACGAACTCACGGTTCTCGTGGACACCTACGAATCCAAAGATTCGCCGCGATTCAGCCCGGACGGTAATAAAATCATCTTCGCTACTACGGATACCGCCGGTCTTTATTCGGGGCCGTTCTCCGGTGTGCCGAGGCCGACGTCGGACATCGCCGTATACGACATCCGCGACGGCGGCTACCGCCTGCTGACCGAGACGGAGTGGAACGATAAACAGCCGGCCTTCTCGCTCGACGGGTCGCAGTTCGTCTTCGTCTCGGACAGGAACGGTATCGACAATCTCTACATAGACAGCGTCGACAATCCCGGTAAACCCCGCCCGCTCACCGACTACACCGGCAAGTGCGCGAACCCCGATTGGGCGGCGGACGGATCGGCCATCGTTTTCGACCTGTTCATGAATCAGTCCTGGAATATCTGGAGGCTGGCCAAGCCCCTGGAGAAGACCCTGGGCGACACCGCTTTGGCGCCGACCGTATGGGCGCGGCATGAGGCGGATACCTCCATACCGTTCTTCAAAAGGGCCGCCGTTCCAGCCAAAGACAGCGTCGGCGTCGGTGATTCGGTCAAAGCGGCAGACGGCAACGCGGTCAGGCCGTACCGGAGCGGCGACGGCAAAGCCGGCAGGCGGCGCGGCGGAATCAAAGATTCGGAGGATGCCCGCGAAAGACCCTTTGCCGTCGATGCGCCCAACGACTCAATCCCGCCGTCCGAACGCTACACGCTGCGCTTCACCCCCGACCTTGTAATCTTCGGACTTGGCGTGAGCACCTATAGCGGCGCCTCCGGCCAGGCTCTCGCCACCTTCAGCGACATCATGGGCGACCACCGCGTCACCCTCGCCGGCGACCTGCAGGTAGACATCGGCGATTACGCGCAGATATTCGCCTCCTACGAGTACCTAAAGCGCCGCGTCAACATGATGGCGGGCGGGTTCTACTATAAGTATTACAGTTACGACGGGCTCGGAAGCCGCTACTTCCACGACTTGGAGACCGGCGGCATACTTGGGCTCAGCTACCCGTTCTCCGTCTTCTCGCGTACCGACCTGAACCTCTCCGGCCGCTACATACGGCGCGAACCGCTCACGGGCGGCACAGCGCTCGAAAGGAACGCGCTCTCGGCAAGCCTCGGCTACTCGTTCGACAACATCCTCTGGGGGCTCACGGGCCCGCTTGCCGGCATACGCGCCTCAGCCTCAACGCAACTTGCCCCGCCGCTGACATTCACAGACGAGGCATACATATCCGGCGACATCGACATCCGCCACTACACGCACATATTCAAGCGCTACGTGTGGGCAAACCGTTTGGTTCTGGGCGCGAGCGCCGGCTTGGGCGACAGCGCGCATACCGCGAGACGATACTTTTTGGGCGGCAGCGAAAACTGGTTCAACTACGGCGTCAACGCCGAAAACTACGACAAAAACATCGGCTACAGCTACTACTCAAGCCTCGTCTCCCCGCTGCGCGGCTGGAACTACTTCGATATCACCGGCGACAGGGCGTTGCTGATGAACACGGAGTTCCGCTTCCCGTTCATACGGGAGGTATCGACTGTGTGGCCTATACCGATGCAAATCAAGTACATAAACGGGGCACTGTTCTTTGACGCGGGGTACGCCTGGACGGGGGGGGACGGCGATAATAACATACTCCCCCCGAAGATCGCGGGCGGGTACGGCTTCGGAATGCGGGCGAACCTGGGGATTTTCGTGCTGAGATATGACAGAGGGTGGCCCACGGACTTTAGAGGGGGCGGAGGGGCGCCAATCAACTATTTTTCGCTGGGGGCGGAGTTCTAATCGTCGCCGCGCAGTCCGCAACTAACCATATGGATGTTCGGATTACCATCCAGGTATGTAATGGCGGTAAGCGCCAAGGGGTGCATCAGGCTCAAATCAACACCATCCACGGGTTTAAAAATCACTCTGGAAATCAGCAACTCGCAATCTAACTTGTCGTGTTCCCATCTATGATCGTCCGCCGACTTTTTATATTCCTCCACCAACTCAGAATAATCGCCTGGGTCGGCCTCTTTTTCGTTCAGCTTGTCATACAACCGTTCTTCCAACTCTTTTGCCGACGACAATGCGCCCTCTATGCCCTTTACTTTTGACCAATACCTCGTTTCACGCAATCTTAACAGGCTTAAGGATAACTCATACGCGTCTCGAATTTTACGCAACGTTTTAGGGATAATCGGCTTTTCGCGTAATTCTTTACATAACTCATCAAACCTCGTTGATAAGTGTTTTACTAAACGCGATAATATTTTAAGCTCATTCTCGCGTTCACAAATGTGACCCAACAGCTTTTCGTTTGCCAACAAGGGCAAGGAGAATGTTCTTCCGATTCTCTTATTGCCGCTTTCATCGTTACCCCCACACCGACCGACAATAGCTTTTATACATTCGCTTGTGTAGGAAACATTCGGATTGCATAACACAGTTGTAACAAACGCAGGGCTTAACCCAATGTCTTTATTTTTTGAAAAATATTCGCCGCGGTATAAATCATATTCTACGTCCGACAATATCAGTGCCAATGTCGCGATGATGTGTTCGACATAGAAACGTCCAATATCGTCAAATGATTTCAAGTTCAAGTCAAGAACCTTCTCTAAAATATCGGACGCTTTTTGCCCGATGTCCTGCCCCATTTCCTTTTGTTCTTTCTGTTTATACGGTAAGCCGACCCAGGCCAAAAATATCTGTCGGCACGCCGTGCGTACGCCGTATTCCCACCGCATCTCTTTACGTTCCACATTATCGTTATAACGTCTATCCTTATCCCAGTCCCATTTGTCAACCTCATTTTCCGCTTCGCACAGCCCTTTATAAATTTTATCATAAATTTCCGTCAGAACTTCCTCATCCTCGCAAAACCCCATAACAAACGGCAAATACATACGTTCCGGCTCCCCTTCTTCTATAAGCAACCGTTTTTCCCCTGCTTCCTCATTCTTCAAAACGAACCGGTATGAATTTCTGTCGTTGAAGTCGTATACAAGTCGAACGTCAAATTCGGCGGCTGTTTTTAATTCGTCATCCATTTTTACCGTCGCCACGTATTTTTTATCCGTTATCCCGCCTATCGTCAACGGGAAGCGTATTTCCTTGTGCCCGGCGGGCAAAGTGAGTCTTTCTTCGCATTTAATGACACGCGGTTCAAACAGGTTTTCAACGGTTTTATTATCTTCAACGAGAACGTATCGGCCTAAGCGTTTTTGTCTTTTGTCCACAATACGGTCGAGCACCAATTTCGGCAAGGTTTCTATCCAAAGCGGAATGTCCCTTTTTTTTCTTTCCATGTATCGCGCCAGCGGCTCGCCGTGTCCGGCGTCAGGTAATAACACAGGCATCTTTACGGCGGCACCGGCTAACGCCAAAAAATCACCGTACACAACGCATCCGACAAGTTTGTTGACCGCAACCACGTTTTTTGATACGTACCGTTTTAGGAAGTCCTTAGCTTCCGGCGCGCTTACTGTGTACAGCCGGTCTTTATAGACCAGGTCAAATGGGCGGCCGCCGCAAAGCAGCTCATGCGTTGCGTTGCCGCATATCAGCCGATCTATGGCCTCCTTAGACACAGGCAATCTTCTTTTTTTTAAATATTCCTCCCAAAATGCTTTCGCCACACTAACATAACTTAACGGTTGTACGGCATCATCCAATTTATTCCTGTCGCAGCGTGTAAACATGATTTCGTTGTCATATTTCTCTCCGATTTCAGCTTTTATGGAGATTTTAACCGGCTCATTTTCAAACAGGTCTACCACGTCAATTTTCCCGGCATCACCTTTTCCAGCGCCGTAACAGTATCTATAGGCGGCCGCGACGGAGCGCCAGACATACGTATAGCCGGAAAATCCGGATTTAACGTTGTTTGAGAAGACGTCGGTATTGTCCGGCAGGTAATAGAATCTACCGTCGTTTTCCTCCATACCGTTCAGCGTCTCTTTCACGATTTCTGCGACATGGCCATAGTCATTCTTCACGCAACAACGCCGAACGCTGGCGATGTCGTTTAGCGCGAAATCCACAATCGCGTGAGGATGAATATCATCGTGCGACCCGCCGTCGTTGTAACTGATAAATTCCGCGCATATCTCTTTGCATATCTTTTCATTATTTTCAAAAAATACGGCGTTGGATGCGATGTCGTATATGAAGCCGTTGTTTTTCAGTCTGACCGGACCGCGATCGGAGATAAACTCTTTGCCGGCGGTCTCTTTTATCATTGCCTGCAGGGCGTTTATTCTGTGTTCGATCTGCCCGGTATCTTCCGAAAGTTCCGTCAGCTCCGCCAAAGCGATACGGTCGTTCGCAGTCTCCGTTTGAGCGGTCGGTTCAAAAACGGCGGTTTCGTCCGGTTTCGCTTCCTCAATGGATTTAAGCGGCGCCGACGTTTTCTTACCGCCGTCATTTGTTTTGGACACATTGGGGTAACGTTTATTGAACCTTTCTATCTGATTATTCATACGTCGGCCTCTTCTTCCGCGCCTACTCTGTCATTCTTGATTTTTATCGTTTTTATCACCGTTTTTCGCCCGTCTTTCACCAAAATTTTTACGCTTTCAACCGGTTTTCCGCCGCACACAATCCCAACGCCGTCTTGATATGTGACGACTCTCTCAAATATTTTGACTTCTTTTCCGGCTAAGACGGCATCGCCCACAGTGTCAGCCGACTTAATCAAAAGCTCCATGCGCAACAACAACTCGGGCAGTTTGTTCCACTTTCTCTCAATCCGCTCCTCGACCTTTTTCATGTTTTCCGTTTCACGCCGGACCACGCTATAGTATTTGTCGCATAAGAGGGCGTTGTTTGGAACGGCGGCGACCTGTTCTCTGACATCGTTCAATCCAGTTTTTCTCATAGCGTTTTTTATCCATAAAAAGCCTTGCAGCTCCGATACCCTTGAGCAGCCGTCTCTCTTACCGCAATCGGCGCATTCGGACTTTTCCACCAACATGGAAATATATTTGTACAACCTGCCGTAGAAATACCTAAGCGCCCTGTTTTCAACCGTATCCGGCGAAAAAACAGTCTTGCGCGTCAGAACGGTGTTATTGGGCTTAATCTTGTCCTCTATCTTCTCCTGCGGTCGTTGCGCGAGCCATTCCACAGTTTTGTGCGATACCTCGCGAACCCGCGAAACGTGCTGTTTGCAGCTCTCTTTTACAAGACGGGTACGCGGGTTAATCACGATTTTTTCAATGGCCGGTAAGGCTTTTAAGGCAATTTGTGTGAACTCATCGTGCCGCAGCGGTCTTTCGCTCACGCATGCCGTTTCTTCCGCCGCCGCGGCGATTTCGTTTATGTAGCGGCTGAGGGTGGTATGGTTATATCCTCTCTGCAGCCTTTGAGTGAGCTCAAGTCTGTTATTCAGACAAAAATAGAACGAATCCACCGCGCGCAAAAGGTCGTACCACAAGACCTGCGCGGGGGATAGCTTATCCGTTTCGCCGTTTATGATATAGTCAATCTTATTGGGGAGCGCCGGCTTATTCAGCATTTTTACTTTTTACCCCGTCATCTTGCGGCACGCTATCCTCAGCGTCCGGGACGCTCTCTTTTTTGTCCTCTAAAAACTCGCCGCTTTTCCACATAAAGACGCCGTAGGGCGCGGCGAGGGCGTTCGAATAGTCGGCGGACAGTTCCGGGACCTTTTCATCAATGATGTTTTTTATCGCGTCAAGGCAATCTCTCCTGACTTTACCCTCCGTTTCGATGCCTCTGAGTTTCGGCATGACCTTAAACGCCACGGCTTCCGCGAAAGCTTTATCCCGCTCCTTTTTGGCCTCATCGGAATCGATTTTTTCACCGAACTCCGCGACGCGTGGGCACGCCGCCACGTAGTACTCTATGCTCTGCCACACGCGATGCCCCAGCGCCCTACCACCTTTCTCCAGGCACTCGCTGATACGCACTATCGTTTTTTTATATGCTTCCGCGGCCTTATGAAACCCATCTTTTTCGCACAGTTCAAGGTACTCTCTTTGCCATTTGACCCAAATCTTCCTGTCAAGAAGCCGTATCGCGTTGCTACCATTATGTTTCAATTCACGGGACGCCAACACCTTCGGCCTGGGGAAAACTATGATGTTGCTCCTGTCCACCACCTTATCGGAGAGCCCCTTTGTAGTCTCGTCTTCGTTCATTGTCCCTATCCAGAGCATATTGCGCGTCAGCTTTATCGGCAGAGAGTCTATTCCGGCGCCGAGGTCAATATCTATTGAGGCTGCCTCACTCTCTCTCTTATTCCTGTTCTCTTCCAATTTGCTGAGCATATCGCTGAAATACAGCTCTATATGCGCGAGATTCATCTCATCAAGCAGAAATAGCGACAGCTTTTTGAGAAAATCGCCGTTTTCCTCCTGCATTTGATACATCGCCCGCAAAATCGGTTTAGCCTCGAACCTGCGTTCCAGCGCGTTGTAGTAACCCAGCATTGACGAAGGGCTGTCCCAGTCGGGCTTTACCGGCGTATTCATGAACAACAGCCCGCCGTACTGCGAGTACAAGCGCGGAAGCTCGGATTTGCCGGTGCCGCTCACACCCGCCAAGACGGTGATCGGCGACCAAATAGCCGTCTTCACGCAAGTGTGGAACGCCTCAATCAGCCTGTCCGAAAACTCGAACCCATCGCTTTTGATTCCATTCTTTATACCGTCAAGCCAATCCAATTCCGTCACGGCATTACCATTGTCAAACTCGGTGTATTTTCCGGTGAATACGCGCTTTGTAATGGGTCTCATACGGTATTCTCTCGACTTTTCGCCGTCCTTCAGCCTATCAAGCATATCCTTAATCTCTTCTATCTTATCGGCCTGCTTATCCACCATTTCTTTTAAGACAGTGTTTAGCCCCTCAAAACTTTTGAACTTCGCAACCTCAACTTCAAGTTCATCCCGCCGTCTTGACGCCACTTCCAAATCGCTTTTCAGTTTTTCATACTGATCGGCCCTGGTAATCACACTCGCGTGCAATTCATTTTGAATCATTTCAGCCCGTATTTTCTCAAGCTCTTCCTTAATTGCCCTATTCTCGTCAAGCAGGTCGGTTTTGACCAATGCCTCGCTTTTCCGGTATTTGTATTGGTACTCCTCCTTTTCTTTATTTACTCTCTTCAACTCCGCGTAGAGGATGTCTATTTGATTTCTCAACTCCATGTTATTGCTTTCAATCATGCCCGCCGTTTCGCCGACCTTTTTTTCTATGTAGGCCTCCAACGCGTCTTTTTGACTTTCAATCGAGCGTTTCATGAGAAGGAGTTCCATATTACGCTGATCCAACGCTACTTTCTTATCCTCGTTTTCTTTACGCGCTTTTATGATGTCATCATCCACCTGGGCAAGCTTATTTTCGCGCCACTCCGATATTTTTTTCTCAGCCTCCCTGCGTCTGTTCACGGATTCTTCGACATACTCGACGCTCTTGTTGGATATTGCGTCATTTAAATTGACCAGCGACGTTATGACTTTATCCGTTTCCGAGAGAGCCGATTCCAACCGTTCTTTGGCGGCGTCAACGACCTCGGCATACAACCCGCCGAACCCCTCGCTACTTTTTCGGACGGATTCACGCACCTCGTATAATGCCGATTTAATTTCGGAAACGAGGCGATTCCCTTCGTCATCGACACACTTTATGGTCTCTTTGCGTCCGGATATAAGCTCGTCCAACTCCTTTTTCCGCACGGAAATGTCGTCTTCTATCTCCTTTTTTCTGTCAGAAAAGCTTTTATCCAGTTCCTCTTTCCGCCGATCAAACGATTCTTTGAGCGCTTTCATCTTTTGGTCGAGTATTTCGTAATCATCGCGTAACCGCCGGCCCTCCTGTTCCGCGGATTTACGTTTTTTTTCGACTTCCGCCAATCTCTCTTCGGCGCTCCGCAACTCAGGCAATTGCCGGACAGCCGGATCATTAATCGGTTGCGCCTCTCCCGGATTGTTCCTGTTGTGTTTCATTTTTTATCCTTTATTGTGAAAATTTTGACACTTCCGTAATTTGCGTCTCCACCAGCTCAAGATACTGCGCGCACCGTTTAATTTCAAACGGCTTTCCGTTGTGCCCTATATCCTCGTACAATTCATTGACGAGCCTCAGCGCCTGTTTGTTTTCGACTAAGACTTTAATAAAGCGTTCGTGAGCAATCATGTCGAGAAACTTTTGCGCGAGCAACTGCTTTCCCGTCCCGGACTTCAACACCGGCATACCGGAGAGCATTGTTTTATCAAATCCGGCATTCGACAGACACTCAATCACCGTCTCGTTTCGCTTCGCTCTGTCATCTTGCCAGTTAAGGCCGGACGGCGCCCCGCGGTACAACTCAATAAGCGTGTTTTCGCAGTCGGCATAAAACGATGAGTCGGAATTCACGAAACTCGCGTACGCCCGCGTAAACCGCCTGCGCAATTCGGTATCTTCGTTTAGCCCAAGCCGCTTTGCCGCATCGTCGCCGAGACTTGCCACATCGTTCATTTGCCTGTTTTGCCGCTTTACCGGGCCCAACTCCTCAATTATATTGATACCGTACAGCGCCTTTTCCATTTTGCCCGCAAATCTGACAACGCCGTCGGCCTCAAACGCTTGCCCCTCGTGCTTACCCATGTTCCGTTTATTTAAGATATCAAGGTTATCAAACTCTACCATAAAATCGGCGTATTCGGTTTTCAGCCTCTCTACCGGTTCATATTTCCAGTCCATAGCATATCTTACGAGCAAAGCTATAATAGCAGTAAACAAATCCGCCTGTTTCTCTTCAAACAACATTCCATACGCCTTCTTGCCGCACACTCCCGCAAAATAATCGTACATACCGTCTTTATACCGCAAACCGGCATCCGCAAAAAGCCGTTCTATCGTCTGCTTTTTCACCGCGTCGCGCATATCGCACACGCTATCTTTTATTCTTTCTTTCTTTTCTTCAGGCTCACGGTCAAGAATCGCGCATATTTCACGCTCGAGAACTCCGCAGCACTTTTCGTAAACACCTCTCTTCTCCCGTTCCGCAGCCGCCGTTATCGCTTCCTGCCGCTCCCAAATAAGCCGCCGCAAATCCGCGTTCAACCTTAAATTATACTTATTGTCAATTTCGCGAATCGATGACATATCATTATCATTATCACAGGCCCCGTACCGCCCTTCCAGCGCTTTGAACCTCTTTTCCAGCGCGTTACGAAAATCAACGAACCTTTCTTTTGTATCGTTTATTATCTTATCACGCATTCCGATATCAGTTTTGCCTTTTGAACGAATGCTGCCAATGCTCCAATTGTCCGACGCTACCGTATATTCCCGTCCTTTGCCGAGACTGATACGCGTCCATTTCACAGAAACCGCGATATACGCCTTAATGGGATATCCGTTCGGATATACGTCAATGACTCTGTATTGCCCCATATCCGGATCCAAGTCGACATCTACAAGCAACCGCCTTACCTCAGGCGCAAGCCCACCGTCTTTTTGAATCAATTCACAACACTCGCTGAAATCCTTGCCGACCGGTTCCGAATGGCATATTTGGCTCTTATAAGAAAAAATTTTCAAGTCATTTGTTTGCAATTCTATTAAATCCGTAACCGCGACGGCATTCCGGCATATTACGCCGGTAATATGGTTAAACACAACGTACGCTCCTGTTCTGACATCGCCGCAAACATCAGCTTTCGTTTCGCCGTCGGACTCATGAAGATCATTCTTATCGTTTAAAGCTCTACGATAGCGTTTTTCGCCCGACTCGATGTCTTTGGCCTGTTTCTCCTCATCCTTTATGTCATCCGTTATCTTTTTTATCAGCTCGGGTGCCTGACACAGCTTTTCGGCAATTTCCATGTGGCTCATCAGGGCGTCCTGTTTTTTAAAGCGCTTAACCGCAGTCGCGATGAAATCGTCGTCAACCGTTCTTTCCGTCCTAACTACGGGAAGCAAGGTAACCGGCACAAGAGCGTATATGTCGGCCTTTTTATCGATGCTCTTATTGTAATAAACCGGGTTCGTCATGGCAAAAGCCTCCCTCCGGGTTTTTCCTTACATAGCTCCCGAAACAGTTTTATTTGCCCCATATCTTTAAGCATCTCCGGCGCGCCGACGACTATAAGCAACTTTTTTTCGCGGCTCAACGCGACGCAACGACGGTTTTCATTATCCAGGAACCCGATATTTCCGGCATCGTTCGCAACAGTAACGGACAAATAGACTACATCGAACTCTTTGCCTTGAAAAGCGTCGACCGTGCCGATAAACAATGTGTGACCGCAATTGGCGTACTTGGGCGCAATGGACGCTACGTCGTCTTCGCCGCGCACCATCGAATCGTTTTCAACAAGCTTGCCCTCCATGTATTCGCGTTGCGCTTTATAAAACGATATTATCCCTATTGACAACCGTTTGCCGCAAGTGTCTATCGCGTCCTTTACATCGCCGGCAATCCATTCAGCCTCACACGGCCTGTAGCGGGAATTTTTATTGTTTTTCTTTTCAAATCCGTACTTAACGGGCAACTCCTTAAAAACGGCGCAAACGTTTTTATACTTAGGTATGTTGTGCTCGAATTCTTTTGTGTCTTTTTTGCCGTTTTCCAGCTTTCCATTATAAAACTCCGCGCTTACAAAGCTGCCCAGAAGCGGCGGAGAGCGGAATTGCTCGCTAAGCATCACGAAGCGCCTGATGCCGTCGCGCTCTTCCATTCTTTTGGCCACATTAATCAGCTTTTCAAAAAGCGAGCAATCCGCGTCGACATCGGTATCGGCGCCATCATCGGTTTGCGGCAATGCCCCGCTCTTTTCCTTTACTTTTTTCATAGCCTCTTCAAACAGCTTTTTGTCTTGAAATTGCGGCAATTGGTGATGATCGCCCACTAAGACGACGCGCTTTGACGCACGGGATATTACGACGGCCAAGTCATTCGGGCTTGAACGGGCCGCCTCGTCGACAATCACATTTTCAAATTCCGCCGCGCCCGCTTCCTCGCCGCTTCCGCGGAAGTCCATATTTCCCCAATTGCCGTCCAACTGATGATGGGTACTGCCGACGTACTTGTTGTATTTTTTTATAGCGTACAGCGTTTCGCCGTAGTTGTTTTTGTATGTGTGGATATAGTCCGAAATAATCTCCGCCTCAAGGTTGTAGCTCTGCGCGAGCCTGTCCTCAATCTCGCCGAGCATACCGCGTAGCGTTTCGCGTAAGTTTTGTTTTTCCGACTTGTTGATAACCGGCTTTTTGTCCGCCGTAATCTCCGCGACAAGGCGTGACCTGTGTTTAAGCGCCGAATCGAATTTTCCATCCTCAACATCCGCCTTATATCCGTCTAACGCCTTTTTTATCTTATCGTCTTTAAGCAACCCAAACGTGTCCAAATAATCCTTAACCGTTTGAAAGCATAATTTTCCGTCGTCCTCATACGCTGTTTTGCCGCACCTTAAGCGATTCGCCGCCGACGCCACCTGAATAATATGTTCTTTAACGTTCGTCTTTGCGGCATACTTATCACGCAAATCCCTAAGCTTTCGCAGCGATTCCGGCATATAGTTTTTCACCAAATCGATTATCCCGTCTATATAGCTACGGACATTGTTGAAGCTAAGTTGCATATGGTCGAGCGCGGCTATCCGTTCCTTTATGGTGTACAGTACCCCTTTTTCGGCGTATTTGGGGTACTTTGCCGTCAGTTCTTCCGCCTTTTCCCTGATTTGACAGGCAAGCGGCAAACTAAGAATCTTCGCCGCGTTTTTATCCTTGCCGCCGTAGCGGATGCACGGCAGACCGTTGACCGTAGCGTGTTCCATAAGGTTGTCGAGCGCGTCGTGCTGGTATGCCGTAAGCAATGTACCGTTTAGCGGCTTATCGCGCCCCTCAATAGCCTTGATAATAGCGCGAATCAGCCCTGATTTTCCGGTTCCAGGCGGCCCGAGTATGACGGCTATATCCGGTGTCTCATAGGCCACGCGCAACGCCTCCGCCTGATTAGGCGTGGGCGGGTACGCAAAATATTTGCCCATATCCTTTAAAGGTATATTTTTATTCCGCGCCCCCCTGTACCGTATTTCGTTTTCGGCATTGATCCCCAAAAGTATCTCGGACAATTGGGGCATCGGCGTCTCCCCTTCCATAATCCGTGCGTACTCACGCTCTATGGTATCAAGCATTCTTGTCTTTTTGCGACCGGAAACGAGTATATAAGCGGTGTTTTCTATCATGTTTCTGCCGATTTCCTGATCCTTTTGAAGGACAATTTTCCCCTTTTCTTTGGACGCCGCAATATCAACATTGATTGTATTCTTGCCGTTTTTCCTCAAATATTCACGTACTTCAGATACCAATTTTCCTTTATCCTCGCGAGATTGCCCTTCCAGCCTGTCGCGGAATTCGTTCATTTTTCCCACAACCGCACCGTCGTTCTGCGCAGGCAACAGGTAACAGTCGTCAATACCGGTCTTATCCATTTCGGAAATGAAATCGGAAAGAACGTTCGTTCCGCCGTCCTTGACGATAAAACCGTCGTCATAGTCGCCTGTTTTGAGGACTCCGGCGTTTACGCAGGCGTCGATTATCCGCTCGTAATCGGAAAAGCAGTATTCGCGCCACAGCTCCAAGTACGTGTTATTTCGCCCGTTGATATCCCGCCGTACGCTTTTACGCAAAATTTCTCTTTTCTTTGTAAAAAGCCACCCCGTTTCAACCGACATAATCTTATACTCGTAGTCACCGCCATTCCTGAGCGGGCGTCTTGTCACGGCGTTTATGTACGGATTATCCTCATCATCACCGGTTACGGCGCAATCCAACGTGACACCCCCTCCTTTACGGTCTACTCCGACAAATACAAACGAATCATTTCTCATCGATTCATCATATCCGGCAAGCCTCTTTCTCGCCATTACGACAATATTGCCTCCGCCGACCGAAAAGACGAACTCGCTTGACAGCCCGTCCAAACCGGATTTGGCTCCGGCTAAGAAATCATCGGAGACCGTAACGCCCTTTATCCCTGATTTTTCGCACGGTAAAAAATGGAATTCATGCAACACGCCATTATCGCTGAGCTTGACAACCCCGATTGTCCCACCGTTTTCCAAACTCGCCGAAACCGCTTTTTCTTCCGATGTTTTTTTAAATCTGACTAGAACAGGCGCAGCATCCGCCCCATCCGGCCTAACACAAATACCGCCGGAATCCGTCTTGATTATTCGGCAAACACGGCTCCGGCTTCCGCCTTGCAAGGCATCCGCGAGTTGACACTCGGCGTAAAGCAACTTTACCGGCGGGATGTAGCGCTCAATGTCCTTTAATTCCATTATTCCGCCCTCCGAAACACCACACGCGCCGTAAATTCATCGGGCGCTTTGGTATTGGTAATCCAAACGGTGTCGCCGGGCATTACCGCCGACTGTTCCTGTTCGAGCTTTCGCGCACCGGCGCCGTCAAAAACATCGTGCTTATAACCGTTTGGCGTTGACACCTTTACTTCTTTGTCAGCCGCTTCCGCAACCAGCGCCGCGGCCTCATCCAGCGAAGAGAGCACCATTTTATAATCCAGGATATCCGTTTTTCCATAGAGAACGGCGATGTGTGTCGATACCACGCCGTAGCCGTCGCCGGTCGGCGTCAAAATATCGGTTTTTGCCAGCCAGCCGGAGTGGCGGCGGCCTTTGTGCAACAATTCCGCCACATCGTAGTAGTGGTGCGCCCCGCACTCTTCGCAGTAGCACACGCGTCCGGCGGCTTCGCACAGAGCCGCATGCCACTCCGCCGCCGACGGGCGCCCCTCAAACCGCTTGCGAGAATTGCAGCTAAACGCCCGCTCAAATAACCCCAGCATTTTCTTTGTGATGCCGAACCGCCACGGCAATATCCCGTCGCCCGGCCGATTGGAATCGTCTTCACTGTCGTATATGAAAGCCTTTCCCCCCTCTTCCGCCGGTTCATCCGCGGCAGCCGACGGTTCGGCGTCCCAACCCGCCTCTTCCGACGAAACCCCGTCAAACGGGTCATTTATGTTTAACAGCCTGTACGCCAATAACGCGAAAGAGTATATGTCGGAAGCGGCGGTGTTCGGTCGGCCCCCATCTTTAAAACCGGCACATTTGACGACCTCCGGCGCCCCAAAACCCGGCGTATAGAGCGGGCCGGCCAATCGCCCCGTACTGATGTTGTCCGCGTCAATAAGCCATATTTTGGCATCGCCGGACGCCATTGATTTAATATCCGGCATTTTGGAGATAAACACATTTTTCTCTGAAATATCGCCGTACACGGCGCCGGCGCCGTGTATGTAATAGAGCGTCTTCGCTAAGTCCTTTAATAGCAATAGCCTGCGTTTTAATCCCCCGCCGGCGTGGTACTCCTTCAACGGTTCTTCGGCCTTTTCACACTTCATAAGCGAACCTACCGGTTTGCCGCCGTCCAAAAAACGCATGACGTATCCCTTGTCCGGCTTCGCGAGCTTAACTATGGGACGGGCGAGCCCTGCTTTCGGATGAATAAAGATGCCGGATGTTTTGTCAAGCGACTTTTCGTATTCTTCGTATGATTTTTTATCGTCAAGCGCGATTTTTATTGCTATCTCTCTGTCATGCGACAGATAGACCCTGCCCTGACCGCCTTCGGCTAAAGGCTCTTCCGGCGTGTCGTAGCGGTTGCCGTCCACATCGATAAACGTCCGATGTCCTTGTCGCTTTGCGCTCACTTTTTTACGCACTCTCTTTTATGACGATGAGCGTTTTATCATCGCCGGATTTCGGCCTCGTCCAACGGTTGAGCAGCTTCTTTACATACCCGTTACGCCCCCGCTGTTCCACCCGTTTCGCCACTTCATTGATCACAAACTCGGCGAAATCAAACAATCCGCCCTCTTCTATGTCGTCGCTTACCCCATCCGTCGCCAACATCAGCTTTAGCCCGCCGGACGCCTGTTCGTCGCGGTATCGCCAATCTTGCGGCTTGCAAGTATCCATGGCATCGGTAGAGTTGGCGAAGTCCTTTCCATTCAGTTCCAACGTTTCCCGTTTACCCCCGCTATCTATCGTGATAACCCCGTCGCCGAGCGCAGCAGCAAACAAGCGCCCTGTGCCAAAGCGTATCGCAAACAGGCACGTACACGCGCACGCCCGCACATCCAAACCGGAAAGCCTCACACGCCAAATCGCATGGACAAGGCGGATAATGTCAGCCCCCCCGGTCGCCGGAACAATCATTCTGCTTGCCGTTAAAACGCTCCGCACCGCGGCCTTTGAGCCGACTTGCGAGTTTTCCCGGCTGCCGAGCCCGTCGGACACCGCGGCGACATACATGGTTTTTGCGCGCGCCACAACCCAAGCGTCCTGATTCGGGCAACCCGTGAGCAAATGCGTCTTGCCTGTCTTTGACGCGCCGCCATACGTTAACATACATCAAAATCGCTTTCGCCGGATATATTAGGCACGATATTCGGATTGACGCTCTTCGTACGGGTACCGACACTCATGGTAACGTACTTGAAGAACTTCACTATCTCTTTCGCGTCGCCGAGGAAAACCTTTTCTTCTTTAGAAACAAACTCCGAAAGCATCCTGTAAGCCGGATCGCCCTCCGTCATGTTCACCCCAAGCGCGAGCCTGTGGCACTTTGACGTCCGCGGAGCATTCAAGAAACTATCAAAGTTCGACCTCCAATCATCGGTAGGCACACCATCCGAAACCAACACAACGGCAGGCCTATAGGCGTTGGACGGGATCTTTTCCTTATCCTCGACAAGCCCCTCGACAATGGATATCGCCGAACCGAGCGGCGTACCGCCACACGCGCTCATATCCGTCCATTTCAACTCGTTTGCGTTTGTCAGCGGATACATCATTTTCGCATCCCCGCCGAATGTGACGACGGCGGCCTTAATCTCGGCGATTACGCTTTCGTCCTTTGAAAAGGCCTCCAACATCTCTTTTACACTTTCGTTGAGCGTATGGATGGGCTCTCCCTCCATGGAGCCCGAAACATCCAACATCAGAATTACCGGCAGCGTTTTTGCGCTCTTTTTGATTGAATCCGGCATCTTGAAATCATCCACTTTATCCCTCCATATCTTTTTGATTGATTGTTATTATTGATTCTGGCCCCGCCGCGCCGTCTCCGCAAAATACAACCCCGAGTCCTTGACCGTCCGCTTCCCCGTCTCAAAATCCACATACACCAACCCAAACCTGTGCTTATACCCACAGTGCCACTCAAAGTTGTCCATCAGGCTCCAGTAGAAATAACCTGTATAGGGGATGCCATCGGTTATCGCCCTGTCAACCTGTTCAAAATGGTCGGCAATGAACTCTGTCCTCTGGGGGTCGCGCACCTTCCCGTCCTTTGACAAACACTCGGTTATGCACGTTCCGTTTTCGGTTATGACAAGCGGTTTTTTGTAGCGCTCGTAGAAGAATTTTCCCGCCCAATACAGAACATCGGGGACGATTGGCCAGTCAAAACTGTTCATTCTGTATCCAACCGGATTCGGTACCAACTCAGGACGCCCGTCAACACCCGCTTTAACGGCTGCCCCCGTGTATATGTTGACTCCGAAAAAGTCTAATCCCTGTGAGATTAACGACATATCTTCATCCGTAAATTCCGGTGCGTCCTTGCCGTAAGCATCAAGCCCTTGCTGCGGGTATCTGCCTAGATAGACCGGGTCCATCCACCAAGCGCTGTTCCATAACGTCGAGGGGTCCACCTCAAACGTGGCAATTCTCGCCGCGTCAACGTCACGCCGCTCCCCGCTCGCCGGACGGCGCAACCAACCCACGGGGGCGAAACCCACCGACGCCGCCTTTTTAGCCATGCCCCTGATAGCGGAAACCGCGCGGCCATGCGCCAAAAGCAGATTGTGGCCGGCTGCGAGCGCTTCCCCGGTCGTCAATCTCAAACCCGGCGCGTGAACGCCGGTCACCATACCGTGGTTTATGACCACCTGCGGCTCGTTAATAGTCATCCAATGGTTTACACGATCGGAAAATTTGTCCATCACGACAGACGCGAATTCCCCAAACCATTTCGGCGACTCAGGGCTCATCCATCCCCCGCGACGCTGCAACGCCTGCGGCAGGTTCCAGTGATACAGGGTAATCCACGGCTCAATCCCCGCGCCCAACAGCGCGTCAATCAACCTGTCGTAAAAATCAACCCCCCTGGAATTAACGGAACCGGTTCCCTCAGGGATAACACGCGGCCAGGCAATCTCCATCCTGTAAGCGTTGACCCCAAGAGCCTTCATTATTTCAACGTCTTCCAAATATCTATGATAATGATCGCAAGCATTTTCGCCGCTATGCCCCTGCCACACAGCGCCGGGCCGCCGGCAAAACACGTCCCAAATCCCCTCCCCCTTGCCGTCCTCAAACGCCGCCCCCTCAATCTGATAGGCGGCGGTGGCGGCGCCCCAAACGAAATCTTTCGGAAACGCCATTGTCACCCCTTCCCCTTTCTCCTGTTGCAATCCTTGCACAGCATCTGTAAATTATCCGGCTGCGTCTTGCCGCCCTCCGACCACGGGGTAACGTGGTCGCCCTCCATATCGTCAATCTTAAACGTTTCTTCGCAAATCGAGCACTTGCCGTTTTGCTTTTCAAAAGCCTTGCGCTTTTGGCTCTCCGTAAACGCCCTGATATTCAAGTGTTTTTCATCGCCGGTAATCAGGTATTGATAGATACCGGATTTTTTGGTAACGTCATCATCCTCCATAAGCTCTTTCACACGGCTTTCCAAGTCGGAAGCCGACGGCAACTTCTTTTTGCCGTGCTCATTGTACAGTTCGCCCCACGGGAGCCCTTTCATCTCCCTCCGATACGCGGGGAAAACAGCCTTTACCCATTCTATGACCGCGCAAAAATAAAGCCATAACTCATTGGCGCTTTCTTCATGCTGATGCTTAGACATATACTCGTTAATATGCCCCTTGCCGAACCAATTTATAGCGGTTTCCAAAAAATCCTGCCTTATCGGGGAACCGTTTACGTAATCTTTGGCGAGATTGTAGGCGGCGCAGTTCGTTTTGCTAAAATGGCGCTTCGCGTCGGTGAGCCATGGACCGGTATAGATAGCGTTCCTTAACTCCTGTTCGGTTAATCTTTCTCCGGCGGTATTAATGATTCTGAACCACGCTAATTTCTCGCTGTCCGTGCCTTCGCAGAAATAGACCATGCATTTGTAATTAAGGATTTGTTCCCGTTCATCGTTCGTGAGATTATACCACGCGCGGTCACCTATGGCGTATTCGCCATTAACGTACTGACAAATCGAAACTGTCCGTTGCTGGCCGTCAAGAATTTCGAACATATCTCCGCTCTTCATCCAATACATGACGTTAAGCGGAAAATTTTGTCGTATCGTCTCAATAACGGCGTTACGTTGCCTGTCCTTATAGACAAACTCGCGTTGATACTTCGGGCGGATATTTAACTTCTTTTCATAGCCCAATACGCCCTCTTCCTGGTTGTCTGTGTAACCGTTTACGATGTCGCGAATCGCAATTTCGTGTAACGTGATGTTCATATTTTACCCCCAATGTTAACCTGTTTATTTTTGATTAAAACACGCGCGTATGTCTCTTTGTTTTTGAACTTGAAACGGTGTCCATAATTAGGGTTGTCTTCAACATACCTATCAAGACCGATAATCTCAAACTGTTCGGGATTATATTTATCAATAAACGTAATTGGAACCCCCATTGCCCCGTTATAGTCAAAGGGTATATCGGCTACTTTATCAACGTTTATCGCGTTATAATTATCAAACGCCGGATAATTTTCCGTCGAATAACTTTTAGACAGTATCATATTCTCGTGTCTTTTGACATGGTCTAAATTAGTAAACCACACAATAGAGCCTTTACTGAAATACTTGACGCCGTTTTCAATCTTTATCCTTGATTGAGTCTTAATCTCATAATGATACGGAACCTGAAACCATTTTGTGCCGCCGTTATCTATCCCAAGCCAAATTTTATTATCCCTAATCAACATAAAAACATCTTTATATGAAAGCGCGTTTAAATCGCCGATAATCAAAAACTTCATATCATTCTCAACAAGTTGCGCCACATATTCCCTAAACAGCGAAAACGGCGGATTGGTAACGACAATATCGCTTTCCTTGAGCAACTCAACGCACTCGGCCGACCGGAAGTCCCCGTCGCCGTTTAACCGGGAAAGCGTATTGTTCCTGTTCTTTGCGAGCGAAATGACTATATCGCGCAAATCAAACCCGCCGTCGCAGTTTTCGTCCACCGCCTCATTAACAATGATTTTGTGGGGAACCCTGGTCGTCTTGTTTTCCGGCGTCTCATATTCGAACAGCGAAAGCTCTCTATTCGCGACAGGCGAGCCGATATAGCAGGTGGCAATTAATTTCTTTAACCCCAAGAAATTAAAGCCCGTGGCAAAATATTTGAAAAAGTTGCTCTCATACGGATCATCGCAGTTGCAAAAGACGGTTTTGCCCAAAAAATGCCCTTTGTAGTGCTTGAGTTCTCTCCCAATATCGGAAAGCTGGGTATAAAACTCGTCGGCTTTTTGCTTTTTCGCTTTATTTAAGTCGGCGTTTGCCATTTTTTGCCCCTCCCCCCGTTAATCGGTTATCCTTGTAATTGATGAACCCGTACCGTAATTAATATAATATCCGCCGCCCCCAAAGAAATATTTTTTTGGCCTTTCCGCGCCCCATAGATGCCCGAAAACAAAAAAGGGCAGCCACACGGGGCCGCCCCTACAACTTCATGTATCAAATCGATTATTAAACCTTGCCATTACATCAAAACCAAAAATCACCCCTTGCCCGCGCTCCCCAACACGTTCTCGTTCTTGTCTATCATCATCTTGACAAGCTCCTCCCGCGCCGGCCCAAGGTACTTCCGCGGGTCAAATTCACCGGGCTTCTCTTTGAATACTTTGCGGATGATTGCCGTGAGCACGAGCCGCCCGTCGGAATCGATATTTATCTTGCAAACCGCCGACTTCGCGGCTTTCCGCAACTGCTCCGACGGAATCCCTACAGCCGCCTTCAGCGCGCCGCCGCATTCCTCGATAATCTTCACGTACTCCGGCAACACGGAACTCGACCCATGCAACACAATCGGGAAGCCCGGAATCCTCTTTTCAATTTCTTCCAAAATGTCGAACCGCAGCGGCGGCGGCACCAGCACTCCGTCCGCGTTTTTCGTGCACTGTTCCGGCTTGAACTTGAACGCGCCGTGCGAGGTGCCAATGGAGATGGCTAAGGAGTCCACGCCGGTCTTCTTGACGAAGTCCTCGACCTGTTCGGGCTGCGTGTATATGGATTTCGCGGCAACCACGTCGTCCTCGATGCCGGAGAGAACGCCGAGTTCCCCCTCGACCGTAACGTCGTACTTGTGAGCGTACTCGACTACCTTGGAGGTAAGCTCGATGTTTTTCTCGTAGGGGTGATGCGACCCGTCAATCATCACCGAAGAGAACCCGCTCTCAATACATCCCACACATAGCTCGAAAGTATCGCCGTGGTCGAGGTGCAACGCCACGGGCATATTGAAGCCCTGCTCGCGGGCCATGGCGACGGCGCCCTGAGCCATATAGCGCAGGAGCGTGGCGTTGGCGTATTTGCGCGCGCCGCTGGACACCTGCATAATCACCGGGGAGTTGGACTGCCCGCAGGCCGTGATTATGGACTGTATCTGCTCCATGTTGTTGAAGTTGTAGGCGGGTATGGCGTAGCCGCCCTTAAACGCCTTCGCGAACATATCCTTTGTGTTGACAAAACCGAGGTCTTTGTAGCTGACTGCCATAATGTTTTAGTCCTTTCGGTTTAAAGATAAAATCAAAGTCTTTAAAATCACTGATTTTCCCGCCCATCAGGGGCGGTATCAGTATCGGCAGTATCAACCGCCTCCACCGGTTCTGCGGCAACGGGTTCCGTTGCCTTATCAGCCAATACAGCCGGAGATGCGGCTTTGGGTTTGGCGGATTTCTTTTTGGGAGCGGCGCCGCCCTTTTTCCTCACCGCGTCGTTGTGGCCGCGGCCCACAAGCTCTATAATCGCCATGGGGGCGCAGTCGCCCTTGCGGTCTTCCGTTTTCAAAACCCTTGTATAGCCGCCGTTGCGTTCCCTGTAACCGGGCGCAATATCGTCGAAGAGTTTTTTGAGCACCTCGCCGTCGTTAATCCGGCAAGCGGCCAAACGCCTCGCGTGGAGATCGCCCTTTTTGCCGTAGGTAATCATACGCTCCACCACGCCGCGCACCTCTTTGGCCTTCGCAAGCGTAGTGGTGACCCGCTCCTTGTCTAAAATAGACACGGCCAAATTGGAGAGCATAGCCCTGCGATGGGAAGCGCTGCGATTTAACTTCCGCCCTGATACTAAGTGACGCATGATACGGCCTTCTTCTTTATATTGTTTGTGTTAATAATTTACGAAACATTATCTACTCGCACTACCGCGGGCGGTACCCTACTCGCCGTTACCCATGATTTTTTCGACATCCATCCCAAACGTCAAACCCATATTGGTAAGCACCGCGTTGAGCTCAACCAGCGACTTTCTCCCGAAATTCTTGTACTTCAACATATCGGACTCCTGATTCTTAACCAAGTCGGCCAAGTATACGATGTTCGCAGCGCGCAGACAATTGTTGGAACGAACCGAAAGCTCCAACTCGTCGACCTTCATCTTCAGCAATTGTTTGAGCTTCTCAGCCTTTTCATCGCGCACCTTCTCCTCAACGGGCAAGAAGTCGCCCTCAATGTTGATTAGCACCTCAAGGTGATCGTACAACAGCTTGGCCGCGTAACCGACGGCGTCCTCCACCGAGATGCTGCCGTCTGTCCAAATGTCTAGTATAATCCTGTCAAAGTCAGTGCGCTGGCCGACACGGGTATTCTGCACCACGTAGTTGACCTTTGTGACGGGCGAGAATATCGAATCTATGGGTATCGTCCCCACCGGATCGTCTTCGCGCTTGTTCTGCTCGGCCGCCACATATCCGCGCCCGTCCGAGACACGCATCTCAATCTTGAGCTTCGCGTCGGCATTGATGGTCGCGATATGCAAATCCGGATTCAGTATCTCGACACCGGAATTCTTCTCTATGTCGGAGGCCTTCACGTCCCCCTTGCCTGTAACCTCAAGCTTGAGAGTAACGTCTTCGTCGGCCAAGAGCTTAAGACGCAACTGCTTGATGTTCAGGATGATATCGGTGACATCCTCCGTCACACCTTCGAGCGTCGTGTACTCATGCGACGCGCCGTCAATACGCACAGACACCACCGCGCCGCCCTGCAACGACGAGAGAAGTATCCTGCGTAATGAATTCCCTACCGTATCGCCCCAGCCGCGTTCAAGCGGCTCTATCGTCACACGCGAATAGTTGGGGATACCCTCATGATTGTCCAGCTTAATGCCTTTAGGCATCAACAAACTTTTCCATTTCATATCGTATCAGGTCTCCCCTTTGTTATCTGGAATACAATTCAACTACAAGCTGCTCCTGAATGTCGGCGGGAATCGACGAACGCTCAGGTACCCTCACAACCTGCCCCGCCAGCTTCACCTTGTCCACAGTCAACCAATCAGGCGTCTCTTTCATCGCCTTCAAAGAAGAGTGTATAAGCGCAAGGTTCGCGCTCTTGGGTTTCACCGTCACCGAATCGCCGGCCTTCAGCCGGTAAGAGGGAATATTAACCTTTTTGCCGTTCACCGTAAAGTGGTTATGCAACACAAGCTGACGCGCGCTGCTTCTTGACGGAGCGAAACCCAGGCGGTAAACGACATTGTCTAGCCGCGTCTCCAAAAGACGAAGCAGATTCTCGCCCGTCACGCCGCTCTGCCGAGATGCGATCTCAAAGTAAAGGCTAAATTGCTTCTCAAGAATGCCGTAGATCCTGCGTATCTTCTGCTTCTCCCTCAACTGATTATTGTACTCAGTCGCGGAGCGCCTGCGCTTGGTCGTGCGCATTCCGGGGGGAAAAGGCCTACGCTCTACAGCGCACTTTTCGGTAGTGCACCGCTCGCCCTTTAGCATCAACTTGACGCCCTCCCTGCGGCACTGACGGCACCGTGGGCCATGATAAACTGCCATTCGCTATCTCCTCTTACTCTTTATTCTTTCGAGCGTTTTTCAGACGCCCAAATGTTTTTTGTTCACACACACCGACAGAGAGCGGCAGACCGCCGCCCCGCAAAATCATTCCGAACTGTTTTAACGCATCCAAACCGACAAGCGCCCGACAAATCAACCTTGACGTTGCTTGTGTTTGGGGTTCTTTGAACAGATCACACGCACGATACCCCTGCGGCGTATCACCTTGCACCCGTTACACATCGGTTTAACCGAAGCCCTGACTTTCACTTTTATTCTCCTTGTACTATATATATAACGGGCGAACACAATTCGCCCCCTACAACACCAACACAATTATCCCCCCCTACCGCGTTACTTGGCCGGCGCCTTCTTCTTGTTGGCTATCGTCTTACGCGGCCCCTTACGCGTACGGCTGTTGGTACGCGTACGCTGCCCGCGGCAAGGCAACCCGCGACGGTGGCGCAGACCGCGGTAGCAACCGATATCCATCAAACGCTTGATGTTCATCCTGATGTCGGACCGCAGGTTTCCCTCGGTCTGGTACTCGGCGTCTATAACGCTGCGGATACGATTGAGTTCATCCTCGTTCATATCCTTAACTTTCCTGTTCTCGTCAATCCCGGCCTTGGCCAGAATAACGGACGCGGAGGTACGGCCAATGCCGAACACATATGTCAGCGCGATAACCACGCGCTTATTATTCGGAATATCAACTCCTGCTACACGAGCCACACACTACCCCTTTCGTTAAAAATCAGACCCTTCGCCTTTTGGGCGGCCTGCACCCGTTATGCGGCACCGCCGTAAAATCCTTTATACATATAACTTTCAGCCCCGCCGCCGCGAGCGACCTAATAGCGCTCTCACGCCCGTTCCCGGCGCCGCGCAAATGAACCTCAACCTTGCGAACACCGGCGTCAAACGCGGCCTTGCCCACAACCTCGGCGGCCACACCCGCAGCGTAAGGGGTACTTTTACGCGACCCCTTAAAACCGGCCTTGCCGGGCGTATGCCACGCCACGACATTGCCCTTAACGTCGGTCACGTTTACTATCGTATTGTTGAACGTGGCCCGGACATGAGCCACACCTTCCGCCGGCGCTTTCTTCTTAACCTTCTTCGCGCTTGCGCTTGAAGCTTCTTTGTTCATCTCTTACCCTTTTTGTTATGTAAAATCACAATCACATCATTTATACCTGTAGACAATTCGCCCTCTCGACAAATCGTAGGGCGAAAGCTCCACCAATACCTTATCGCCGGGCAGAATCTTTATGTAATTCATCCGCATCTTCCCGGAAATATACGCCAGCACCTCGTGCTTGTTTTCTAAAAGCACCTTGAAGGCCGCGTTGGGCAACGACTCCGTTATTGTGCCCTCAACCTGTATAGAATCATTTTTTCCCATATTCTCCGAATATCCGCGCGCCTAAACATTTGCCCGCGTTAAACGCTATCTCCTCCCCCGTAAACTCCCCTTCTTCATAAAGCCCTCATAATTACGCGCCTGCAGATGCGACTCCAACTGCTGCAACGTATCTAAGGCCACGCCCACCACAATCAAAATGCTCGTGCCGCCGAAGTAAAATCCGCCGCCGAACCCGCGCATAATCAATATAGGCAACACGGCTATGAGCGCCAAAAACACGGAACCGGGCAACGTAATTCTCGCGAGCACGTTCTCCAAGAACTCCGCCGTCTTTTTCCCCGGACGGATACCCGGTATAAACCCGCCCTGTTTTTTCAGATTGTCGGCTATATCTACCGGATTGAAAACAATCGCCGTATAAAAATAGGTAAAGAACACAATCAACAATCCAAATAGAATGGAGTAAATCGCCCCATCGGGCCGAAACCAACTGAACAGCTCGTCCATAAACGAAGATTCCGCGCCGGCAAAGCTCCTCACTATCATACCAGGAAACGTCATGATGGACGACGCGAAGATAATGGGTATCACACCGGCCATATTCAGGCGTAGCGGCAATACCGTATTCTGCCCGGCGTACATTTTCGCCCCAACAACTTTCTTGGGCGTCTGAATGGGAATGCGCCTCATAGCCTGCGTCATTATAACAACCGCCACCGTGGCGGCCACGACCACCGCGACAATGGCAAGCGATTGGACAATGTGCATCCTGTCGACCACTATCTGCTGAATCTCATTAAGAATCTGATTCGGTATCCTCGCCACAATACCTATAAATATGAGCAACGATATCCCGTTCCCTATCCCACGCGCCGTTATCTGCTCGCCAAGCCACATCGTTATCACAGTACCGGTGGTGAGCGACACGACCGTCGTGAACATAAACAAAAAACCCTTCATTTGCGGTATAACCGCCGACACGCCGTTGTCCTGAATGCTCGATATAAAGATTGATATACCTGCGGCCTGAATCGCGCCGAAGATAACCGTTCCGTAGCGTGTGTACTGCGTCAACTTTTTACGGCCCTCGGCCCCCTCGCGCTGCAACTTGTGGAAGTACGGAAATATTGTCCCCATGAGCTGCAGTATAATGGACGCCGTAATGTACGGCATGATACCAAGCGCGAATACCGTGAAACGACCGAAGTTACCCCCCACGAACATATCGTACAACCCGAAAAGCCCGTCCATATTGGCCGACATAAAGCTCTTGAGCACATCGGCGTTGACACCCGGCGTCGGCACGTGCCCGCCAAGTCTGTAAATAAAAACAATCGCGAGAGTGAAGAAAATTTTCTTCCGCAGTTCGGCGATTTTGAACATATTGCGTACGGTTTCAAGCACGATTAGACGACCTCTGCTTTCCCTTTTGCCTTCTCTATCTTATCTTTCGCCGACTTCGAATAAGCGTTTACCCGAAACACCAGCGCCTTTGTCAACTCCCCCGTCCCCAAAATCTTCACCGGCTTGCCCGCCTCGTGTATCAGCCCCAACTTGCGAAGCGTCTCGGCCGTCACATCCGTTCCGCCCAAATCGACATCCTCAAGCGCGCCGACATTGACGATTTGATACTCTTTCTTAAACGGGCTGTGGAACCCAACCTTGGGAATACGGCGTGTGAGAGGCGTTTGACCGCCCTCAAAGTAAAACTTTTGATAAGCGCCGCTCCGAGCCTTGTCGCCGTTGCTTCCGTGCCCGCCGGTTTTGCCCTGCCCGCTGGCCGTGCCGCGGCCCAACCTCTTGGTCTCGCGGTGGGAACCCGGCGCCGGCTTTAAATTGTTCATTTTAAGCATCTTTATTTGCCTTTTTCCTTAATTACGCAACAAGTTTGATTTCGTACGTGACCGGATTGCTTCGTCGCTTCGCTCCCCGCAATGACCGTCATTGCGAGCGAAGCGAAACAATCTATAAAACTACCGCTTTTACAAAATAACATTTACAGAAAATTTAAAACCGCCTCTATATCTCTTCTACAGTCACCAAATGCCTGACGGCGCCTATCATCCCCCGAATCGTAGGGTTGTCATCGTGCTCAACCGTGTGATTCAGCTTGTGGATGCCCAACGCTTTGATAGTCGCCTTCTGATTCTTGAGGCGGCCGATAGCGCTTCTTACCTGTGTGATTCTCAACTTTTTTGCCATATTGACACACGCTTTCTTCTTTATTGATTACAAAAAACAATGTTTTTTAATTGACACCGACACATCACCACACATTACTCAACGGCTATCTGCCTGAGCGCCCTTATCTGTTCTCTGGTTTTTAACTGCTTAAGCCCGTCAAGCGTCGCCTTAACCACGTTATGCGCGTTTGTCGTCCCCAAACATTTAGTTAATATGTTATGGACACCGGCCAACTCCAATACCGCCCGCGCCGGACCGCCGGCTATTACGCCGGTACCCGGAGCCGCCGGCTTCAGGATTATCCTGCCGGCGCCGAAACGTCCAATAACGTCGTGCGGTATCGTGCCGTCCACAACGCTGACCGTAACCATATTCTTTTTGGCGCTCTCGCCCGCCTTTCGGATAGCCTCCGTGACATCGTTCGCCTTGCCCATGCCGATGCCGACCATACCGCCGCCGTCGCCCACCGCTACGAGCGCGTTAAAACCGAAACGACGACCGCCCTTGACCACCTTCGCCACACGGCTGACCGCGACAAGCTTCTCGGCAAACTGCGACTCTCCGCCGCTCGATACCAATTCTTCGTTACTCAAAGATACTACCCCTCCGTTAAGCGGGAGGCCGAAAACGACACTCCCTACGAACAACTCTTATTTGAACCGACGACCGCTGCCGCGGCGTCGGAATGTCCGCTAAAATTCAAGCCCCTTGCCACGCGCCGCTTCCGCTAACGCCTTAACGCGGCCATGGAAGAGGTAGCCCTTCCTGTCAAACACGACCGTCTTTACGCCCTTGCCAATCGCCATCTCGGCCACCATCTCGCCGACGACTTTGGAAACCTCCGTCTTGCTGAGCTTCTTGCCGGAAACCCGCCGGACAAATTCCTTGCCCGTACTGCCCGCGTGAGCGACCGTCTTGCCCTGCACATCATCGACGACCTGAGCGTAGATGTGATTGATACTGCGCCTCACGCACAGACGCGGACGCTCAGCCGTCCCGCTGACCGACTTACGGACACGCGCCGCACGACGCGAACGTTCGAGGCTCCTTCTCTTTGCACTATTCATACCGCTACTTGCTCCTTAAATATTTAAGACGGGCCTGACCCGCCATGATGTCGCTTTTTTCAACACAAACATGGGCGAACCCCGTTCGCCACTACTTACCGGCCGTCTTACCGGCTTTACGGCGTACCTGCTCTCCCGCGTAACGTATGCCCTTGCCCTTGTAGGGCTCGGGGGGACGGATACGACGGATGTCGGCGGCGGCCTGGCCTACTTTCTCTTTATCTATACCCTCAACTACTATCTTGTTAGGGCCGTCCGTCTTATAATCAAGTCCCGGACGCGCCTTGAACAGCACAGTCTCCGACAATCCGGCGGCAATCAATAAATCTTTGCCTTTCAGTTCCGCCTTGTAACCTACGCCCACAATCTCCAACTCAATCTTGTAGCCGGCGGTAACACCGACGACCATATTGTTGATTAGAACCCTGTAAAGCCCCCACAGAGCTTTCGTGTTCTCCGCCTCCACAGCCGGAGTAAGCGTAATGGCTCCGTCGGCAAACTCAACCTTAACCTCCGGCGGTACTTCTCTGCTCAGCGTTCCCTTACCGCCCTTGACCTCGACCTTACGGCCGCTGACCGTAACCGAGACGCCTCCGGGAACCTTGACAGGTAATTTTCCTATGCGTGACACTTAACCGCTCCTTTTATTTATTTAATTCACCACATAATCTACCGAACCCAAACCTACCAAATCAAACCGATAACCTCGCCGCCCACATTCATCTTCCTGCAATCCCCGTCCGTCATAACACCCTTGGAGGTACTGACGATGGCAATACCCATACCGCTCAACACTTTCGGCACACCGGAGACACCGGAATACTTCTTGCGTCCGGGAGTAGACACGCGCTTAAGCCCCTGAATGGCGTTGCGCATATTCTCATCGTACCTGAGGAGGATTTTGATAGTCCCCTGCTTTTCGTCTTCAACGAAAGCGTATTTCGAGATGAAGTGGTTCTCAAAGAGAATCCGCGTAATCTCCTTTTTGAGCTTGTTCGCAGGAACATCCACGGTACGCTTCCGAGCCTGGATAGCGTTCCTTATCCTGTTGAACATATCGGCAATCTGGTCAGTTAACATCCTTTACTACCCCTTATATTGTTTTAGATATTTCTCTACCAACTGGCCTTGACCACGCCGGGTATCTCCCCGCGTAAAGCCATCTCCCTGAAACATAGCCTGCAAAGACCGAAATCGCGGATAAACGCCCGCGAACGCCCGCAACGTTTGCAACGCGTGTAAGCGCGCGCCTTAAACTTCGGCTTTTTTCTGCTCTTCTCAATTAACGCCTTACGTGCCACCGTACCGCTCCTTTTTATCTAATTATCAAATAAAATTCAACGATTTTTGTTTGCGGAGCCGAAGCTACCTCCTAAACGGCATCCCCAACTCCTCCAACAACCCCATGCCCTCCTCATTGCTCCCGGCCGTGGTGTTGATACAGATGTCCATACCGGATATCTTCGCGATTTTGTCGCGGTCGACTTCTAAAAATACTATCTGCTCTTTGATACCCATGGTATAATTCCCAAAACCGTCGAACGACTTGCGCGGCAAGCCACGGAAGTCGCGGATACGCGGGATAGTTATCGCGACCAAACGGTCAAAGAACTCCCACATACGCACCCCGCGCAACGTCACCTTCGCGCCTATCGCTATGCCTTCGCGCAGCTTAAAGTTCGATATCGCCTTTTTGGCGCGCGTCACCACCGGCTTCTGACCGCTGATATCGCGCAGACAGCTCACAGCCTCATCTATGAGCTTGGCGTCCGCGGTCGCCCCCCCGACACCCATATTGATTACAATTTTGTCGAGACGCGGCACCTGATTGACGTTCTTGTAGCTGAATCTCTTCATCAGCGCCGGAACGACCGTGCTCCTGTACTTCTCCCACATACGTGGTTTCTGTTTAGCATCCTTAGCCACTTATATCGTCTCCTTCGCCTTCTTGGAATACCTCACTCTGCTCCCATCCTCAAGCACTTTCACGCCGAGGCGCGTTGGCTTGCCCGTCTTGGGACACTTGAGCATTACGTTGGAGATATGAAGCGTCGCTTCTTTCTCCATAATGCCGCCCTGCTGATTCTTCAGATTGGGCTTTGTGTGACGCTTGACGATGTTTATCCCCTCGACGATGACCCTGCTTTTCTCCGGGATGACCTTGAGGATTTTACCGCTCTTCCCCCTGTACTCGCCGGACATCACCACGACCACATCGTCTTTACGCAAACCTAATGACATACCTCTTCTCCTAACCTCTGAATTATTACAATACTTCCGGCGCCAACGACACTATGCGCGTGAACTTCTTCTCCCGCAACTCACGGGCGACCGGGCCGAAAATACGTGTACCCTTCGGTTCGCCGGCGTCGTTTATTATCACCGCAGCGTTGTCGCTGAAACGGATGTACGTCCCGTCCTTACGACCGTACTCCTTTGCCGTGCGAACAACGACCGCCTTGGCGACCGAACCTTTCTTAACGGCTCCGTTGGGAATCGCGTCCTTAACGGCGACGACAATCACGTCGCCAACCCGCGCATAACGCCTCCGTGTGCCGCCGAGCACCCTTATGCACTGCACTTTCTTCGCGCCGGAATTGTCGGCCACGTTCAATCTTGTCTCTACCTGTATCATAAACCGCCCGCACCTTGCTTAAAAACCGATAAGGTTTATTTATTTTCGCTGATAATATACCGCCACCATCAACGCTTGGCCTTTGCATTGACGGCGGCGGCATTTACCAACACCGCAAATCCACCGGTCGAACCGTACCCATTCATTTGTATATCATCCGTACAATCTTCCGTCAACAACAGACACACCCGCCTACTGCGCACGCTCCAATATCTCACCCACGCGCCAACGCTTCGTCTTCGACAGCGGACGCGTTTCCACTATTCTCACCCTGTCGCCGACCTTGCATTCGTTCGTCTCATCGTGGGCGACATAGCGCTTCTTCATCTTGACGGTACGGCCGTAGATAGGATGCATGAGCTGCCGCTCCACCTCCACCACGACACTCTTGTCCATCTTGTCGCTGACGACATCACCCTCGCGCTCTTTCCTGTAATTTCTCTCCGACATCCCTATTCCTCCGTCAGGCCTTAGCGGCCGTCCTCTTCTTTTCGTTAAGAATGGTCTTCGCCCGCGCAATATCCCTCTTGATACCGCGCAACTGAAGCGGGTTCGTGAGCTGACCCATCTTCGCCTGAAACCTCAAATTGAAAAACTCCTCCTCGAGACTGTCGACTTTCTTCACGATTTCCTCGGGGGAGAGCTCCCTGATTTCATTCGCCGTAACCATTATATCTGTTTCTCCAATTCAATGAAACGCGTGAGTACCGGCAACTTGTGCGCGGCAAGCCTCATGGCCTCCTTTGCTATGTCGGCCTTGATACCGCCAATCTCGAACATCACCGTACCGGGCCTGACAACGGCCACCCAGCCCTCCGGCGCGCCCTTTCCCGAACCCATGCGGGACTCGGCGGGATGCTTGGTAATGGGCTTGTCCGGAAAAATACGTATCCACACCTTGCCGCCGCGCTTAATAAAACGGGTCATAGCGATACGAGCCGCCTCAATCTGACGGTTGTTGACCCAACCCGGTTCCGTAGACTGCAACCCAAACTCCCCGAAAGACACCTCGTTGCACCGTTGGGCCAACCCGCCCATACTGCCGCGCTGCGTCTTTCTCCATTTTACCTTTTTAGGCGATAACATTCTTCTTACCCTTATTTTAAGTATACATTGATACTACCACCAAAAACACTACTTATTCGCCGCTTCCGCGTTGGCCCTGGCCGCCGCCATTGCCCGTGACATGACCTCGCCCTTGCAAATCCACACCTTTATACCTATGCAACCGTATGTCGTGTGCGACGTCGCCGTCGCGTAGTCTATGTCGGCGCGCAGGGTGTGCAACGGCACACGTCCCTCCTTGAATGTCTCGGTACGGGCAATCTCGGCGCCGTTTAGCCTCCCGGACACCATTATCTTTATGCCCTCGGCGCCCATACGCATCGCGGTGGATATCGCCTTCTTTATCGCCTTCTTGTACGACACGCGCTTCTCGACCTGACGCGCTATATTGTCCGCGACAAGCTGGGAATCCATCTCCGGCTTCTTCACCTCGCGGATGTTTATCTGTATCTCCTTTTGAGTAAGGTGCTGAAGCTCGCCCTTTAGCCTCTCGACCTCCTCGCCCTTCTTCCCTATCACTATGCCGGGGCGCGACGTGTGGATGCCCACCGTCACTCGCTTCGCCGTCCGCTCAATATCTATGGCGCTAATCCCGCCGTGCTCCAGACGCTTGCGGAGATAGCTCCTCAAAATGATGTCCTCGTATAAATAATCGGCGAACCGCTCTTTGGCGTACCAATTTGAGCACCACGACCTCGTAATGCCCAACCGCAAACCGACCGGATTAGTCTTTTGACCCACAACCCCTCCCGTTAACTCGATAAAGTGACGGAAATGTGACAGGAGCGCTTGAGAATCGCGGCCGCGCTACCCTTGGCGCACGGACGAAAGCGCTTCATGACAGGTCCGTCGTCCACACGAATCTCTTTAACGCGAAGCCCGTCAACCTCCACGCCCGCGTCGCCGCCTTTATTCGAAAGATTCGCCACCGCCGAACCTATCAGCTTAGCGACATCTCCCGCCACCTCTTTCTTTATGCCGAATCTGAGCAAACTCAAGGCCTCGCTGACGTTCTTACCTCTCACCGCGTCGGCTACAAGACGCGCCTTGCGGGGCGTCGACCTCAAATTTCTTAACACTGCCTTTGCCTCCATGAGCCTTTTCTCCTAACTGGTACAGCTTATCGTTTAGCAGACTTATCCGTCTTGGCGCCGCTATGCCCGCGAAAGTTGCGCGTCGGCGCAAACTCGCCTAAGCGGTGGCCGACCATATTTTCAGTGACATACACCGGAAGAAACTTATTTCCGTTGTGCACGGAAAAAGTCTGCCCTACAAACTCCGGCAAAATCACCGAACGACGCGACCAGGTCTTTATTATCTTTTTCTGACCGGTCTTGTTTGAATCGTCAACCTTCTTCACCAAGTGGCCGTCTACAAACGGCCCTTTCTTTATTGAACGTGCCATAGCTTACTTCGACCTCCGCCTTACAATGTATTTGCCTGACGGCTTCTTGCGATCGCGCGTCTTGAGTCCTTTGGCCTTCTGGCCCCACGGCGACACGGGATGCCCGCCGCCGGAGGTCTTGCCCTCGCCGCCGCCCATCGGGTGGTCAACCGGGTTCATAGCCACGCCACGCACCGTGGGGCGTATGCCCATATGACGCTTGCGACCGGCGGAGCCGATGCAGACATCTATGTGGTCGGCGTTGCTTACACGACCGATTGTAGCGACGCAACTTTCGCGAACATTACGGATTTCACTCGACGGGAACTTTATCTGTACCAAGTTATTCTCTTTTGCGACAATCTCGGCGTAGGCGCCCGCGCTGCGGGCAATCTGGCCGCCCTTCTTCTCACGCAACTCTATGTTGTGAACCTGGGTGCCCAGAGGGATGTTTGCCAGTGGCATACAGTTCCCATCGGCAATCTCCGCCCCCGCGCCGGCCAATATCTTCTGACCGACCTTCATGTTGACGGTGGCCAGTATGTAACGGCGCTCGCCGTCGACATATTTGATAAGGGCGATAAACGCCGAACGGTTGGGGTCGTACTCTATCGTCTCGACGATTCCCGGAATATTAATCTTGTCGCGCTTGAAATCGATAATACGGATAAAACGCTTGTGCCCGCCACCGCGATGACGCACAGTGATAACACCCCGGTTGTTGCGGCCGTTCGTCCTGGTCTTGGCGACAAGAAGCGGCTTGTGGGGTTCATCGGTCGTAATCTGGTCGAAGACGGTCGTCGTCTTGTAACGAAGCGTCGGCGTCAGCGGCCTGTACTTTTTTAAAGCCATAACTCACCTTTTCTTTAAATAGACCTGGGAAGGCATCAACCTGCCCGGTATCTATACGTTTTGCGGACGGCTGATTACCCGCCCATAACTACGTTTCCATTCTATAACTACACTTCACCGAATTTTTCTATATTCTGCCCGGCCTTGATTTTGACGATGGCCTTCTTCCTGTCGTTCCTATAACCCACATTGCGCCCGGTACGCTTCTTTTTACCTTTCACTACCATAGTGTTGACCGCCACTACATCGACGCTGAAGAGCTTTTGGACGGCCTCTTTAATGTCGGTTTTATCGGCGTCAAGCGCAACCTCAAACACATACTTGTTTTGGTCGGTGCGCAACACAGTATTCTTCTCCGTTATGGAGGGATACTTTATTATCGAATGGTATTTGCTCACTTCTCCACCGCCTCGGAAACTTTGGTTATCAGGCCTTCCCCGCCAAAAATGATATTGTCGGAGCTTATAATATCGAGAGCGTTGATTTCCGCCACAGGACGGATGTCCAAGCCCCGAATGTTACGGCTGGATAAATATATATTATTTACGCCCTCATTATCAAGTATTAACAAATTTTTTTTACCGGCAAGATTCATCGCCTCAAGCATCGCCGCGATAACCTTAGTCTTAGGCTCATCGCAAGCTATGGAATCGACGACCGAAACCAAGCCGTCCGTAGCCCGAGACGAGAGCGCCGACACAAGCGCTAACTTCTTGAGTTTACGGGGGATAACCGTATAGTAATCACGAGGCGACGGCCCAAAAGCCTTACCGCCGCGCACCCACAACGGCGACGTATTCGACCCCGCGCGGGCACGACCGGTACCCTTCTGCCGCCAAGGCTTCCTGCCGCCGCCGGAGACCTCCCCGCGGCTTTTAGTCTTGGCCGTACCCTGACGAAGGTTCGCCTGATACGACTTTATGACCTGATGAAGCAGGCTCTCATTGACCTCCGCGGCGAAGACGGAATCGGGGAGTTCTATATCGCCGATTACCGCGCCGGATTGTTGATACAGTTTTGCTTTCATTAATAAATCATCCTTAAAGTCAAATTATTAACCGCGAACCGCGCTAATCATCACGAATAACCGTAATACATAAACAGAAATATCAATACATCAGATTACTTTTCGATGAATTTCCTCAAATAAACAATCCCTGTCCGACAACCGGGCACGGAACCTTTGACGAACACCAATCCGGCCTCTTTATCAATTCCTACGACTTCCAACCTGCGCGTCGTTACCTGTTCGGCCCCCATGTGCCCCGACATCTTCAATCCCGGCGGAACACGCGCCGGATACGAACCGGCTCCCGACGACCCGCGCTCTCTCAGATTCGTATTACCGTGCGTTTCACGACCACGTTGGAAATTATACCTTTTAATCGTACCGGCATGGCCACGCCCTTTTGACACGCCCGTCACATTTACAAATTTGACGTTTTCAAAGACCTCCACACCTATCGATTGCCCGGGCTTGAGCTCCCTGTCGGCGTCGCAATCGGGTTCAAACTCCTTGAGCACCCTCATGGGGGCGCCGCCGAGCTTCTTAAAGTGGCCCTCCTGCGGCTTACGTACCTTTTTCGCCGCAACCTCCTCGAAACCGAGCTGCACGGCGTTGTAGCCGTCGTTCTCCTCGGTCTTGATCTGCTCGACGACATTGTTGCCGGCAAGGATGACAGTCACCCCAACCACACGACCGGTCTCGTTAAAGAGCCGCGTCATTCCAACCTTTTTACCTATCAGACCCTGCATAACGCACCTGTCTTTTTTTGATGATTTCAAATCAATACATAAATTAATATATTTACGGTCAAACCTTGATTTCAACATCAACGCCGGCCGGCAAATCAAGTTTCATCAACGAATCGACCGTTTGCGGCGTGGACTCCAGTATATCAATCAGCCTCTTGTGCACACGGGTCTCAAACTGCTCACGCGACTTCTTGTTCACGTGCGGCGAGCGAAGCACCGTGTAGACAGTCTTCTCCGTAGGCAAGGGTATAGGCCCGGAGATACGAGCGCCCGTGCCCTTGGCCGTACGCACGATATCCGACGCGGACTTGTCGAGGATATTGTGATCAAACGACTTTAACCTGATACGAATTCTTTCACCCGGCATTTTTCCCATACTCCTTATTTTTATCTTTAATTATTACTATAAACGCCCTATCCTCTTCAATATACTCTCCTGTATAACCTTCCCGGCGACCTCATACTTGTCAAGCTGCATAGTATAGGACGCCCGCCCCTGACTTAACGACCTCAGCGCGGTCGCGTACCCGAACATCTCGCATAGCGGGGCAAAGCCGCTCACCGCTTGAACATCCTTACGGGCATCTATCCCCAGAACCCTACCGCGCCGGCTGTTGAAGTCGTTTATCACCGCGCCCATATATTCGGGCGGCACGACTATCTCCACTGACATCACCGGCTCCAGCACCGCGGGCGACGCTTTCGCGCACGCTTCCTTGAAAGCCATACTCCCGGCTATCTTAAAACCTATCTCGGTTGAGTCGTTTTCGTCATATACGAAAGATAATAACTTGACACGCACTCCCGCAACAGGAAACCCGGAAAGCGTCCCGCCGCCCGCGGCCTCCGACACCCCCTGGCTGACAGCGCCTACAAAACCCGCCGGCAACGCGTCGACCGATACCCCGTTTATAAACTCCACGCCGGCTACGGCATCCATCGGCTCCACACCCAATGCTATGTGGCCGTGATGAGCCCTGCCGCCGACCAACTGATTGAACTCGTATTCCTGAACCGCCGCAGCCGTTACCGTCTCCTTATATGAGACCTGCGGTTTGCCGACATACACGCCGACATTAAACTCCTTTACTAAACGGTCCACCAAAATCTCTACGTGAAGCTCCCCCATCCCGGAGATAAGCCTCTGCCCCGTCTCACCGTCTACCCGCACCCTGCAAGTCGGGTCCTCATCTACCAGCCTTTCAAGCGCCAAATTCAACTTCTCTTCATCCGCGGTACTCTTCGGCTCTATCGACCTCGACAACACCGGGTCGGGAAAGGTCATCTGCTCAAAGATAATCGGAAAATCCGGGTCGCAAATCGTGTCGCCGGTGGCGGTATCCTTCAGCCCCACCAAACCGACAATGTCCCCCGCCTCCATACCATTTTCAGCGTGCCGCTTATTGGAGTGCATCCTGAAAATTCTCGCGGCTTTCTCCTTAGACTTTATCCGGGGATTATAGAGAACGCTCTTAAACCCCGCCTTACCGGAATAAACCCTCGCGTAAGCCAACCGCCCCACGTGCTGATCCGCCGCAATTTTGAAGACAAGCGCCGCAAAAGGCTGCCTCTCAATATCAGGCAATCTTTCCTTAACCTCCAAGGTAACGGGTTCAACACCCGCGACCGCCCCCCTGTCTATGGGAGATGGCAAGTAAAAGACCACCGCGTCAAGCAACTGCTGAATTCCTTTATTCTTAAAAGAGGAACCGCAGAGCACGGGACAAATCTTATTCCGCAAAACCCCGCGCCTCAAAGCCGCCCTCACCGACCCCTCGTCAACGGTGCCGCCGTCCAGCACCTTCGCCATCAACTCGTCGCTGAAATCAACCGCCGCCTCAAGCATCCCCTCGCGCCGCGACGCCGCCTCCTCCGCGAATTGCGCGGGTATCTCCCCCACAATCACCTTAGCGCCCAACGCCTCATCATCGTACCGGTAAGACTTCATGGACACGAGGTCTATCACACCCTCGAATTTATCCTCCGCCCCCATCGGCATCTGCACCGCAACCGCTTTCATGGAAGAAAACTTACGCGCCATAACGCCGACACAACCGTCGAAATCCGCTCCGACACGGTCCATTTTGTTTACGTACGCTATCCGGGGAACATGATATTTGTCGGCCTGTCTCCAAACAGTCTCCGACTGAGGTTCTACGCCTCCCACGGAATCAAATACGGCAACCGCGCCATCCAAGACTCTCAAAGAACGCTCCACCTCAATCGTGAAATCCACATGGCCGGGCGTATCTATAATATTGATACGGTAACCGTTCCACATACACGTAGTGGCCGCGGAGGTAATCGTAATCCCCCGCTCCCTCTCCTGCACCATCCAGTCCATGACCGTATTGCCGTCGTGAACCTCACCCATACGGTGCAAGATACCCGTATAAAACAATATTCGCTCGGTAGTGGTCGTCTTCCCGGCGTCAATATGGGCCATTATGCCGATATTTCGCACGGCCGACAGCTCTATCTTCTTTTCTTGAGGCCCGCCGCTCATAACAAAAACCGCCGTTATCCACAAAAATTAATAGCGGAAGTGCGCAAACGCCTTGTTCGCTTCCGCCATCTTGTGCGTGTCTATCTTCTTACGTACGGCCCCGCCCTCGTTCTTAAACGCCGAAACGAACTCGTTGGCCAACTTCTCGGCCATATTCTTTTCCGTTCGCTCCCGAGCGTAGTTTATGAGCCAACGAATGGCAAGAGACGTACGCCTCTCCGGCGACACCTCAATGGGCACCTGATAGTTCGCGCCGCCGATACGGCGGGACTTCACCTCAAGCACCGGCTTTACGTTGTCCACAGCCTTTTTAAAGACCGACAACCCGTCCTGCCCGGCGCGCTGCCCGGCCATCTCTACCGCGCTGTAAAAGATATTTTCAGCCAGACGCTTCTTCCCGCTGCGCGCGACGCTATTTATAAACTGCGTCACAAGCGTACTGTTGAACCTCGGGTCAGCCGTGACCTCGCGCTTCTCCGCGTTTCTTCTTCTCGACATGGTATATACCCTACTTGGCCTTAGGCCGTTTTACGCCGTACTTTGAACGGCTGCGTTTACGGTTCTGGACGCCCTGCGTATCAAGCGCGCCTCGGATAATGTGGTAGCGCACACCCGGAACATCCTTGACACGGCCGCCCCTGATGAGGACGATAGAATGCTCCTGAAGGTTGTGCCCCTCGCCCGGAATATAGGCGTTGACCTCCATGTGGTTGGTCAGCCGCACACGGGCCACCTTACGAAGCGCGGAGTTGGGCTTCTTGGGAGTGGTCGTGAAGACGCGGGTACACACACCGCGACGCTGCGGACAACTATGCAGAGCCGGAGACTTGCTCCGATTCTCCAGCTGCTCCCGCCCCTTTCGTATTAGTTGACTTATCGTCGGCACTGAAACCCTCCAAAATATAAAAAATTTTCGACAGTGACTAAAAATAATATATTGCAAATAAATATTACAAATTTTTTTATTTTTTTTATTATGATACATTAACCCACGCGGGAGCGCCGCACGCAACGGCCCCCGCAACATCGACTCATCCGTAAAAAATCACCCTAATTCAATAAAATCGTCGTTTTCCGCGTGTTCTTGAATCTCCACCATATCCGTCTCCAAGTCCTTAACCTTGAACTTCCTGTACATCCTGGACCCGGTGCCCGCCGGAATCAGGTTGCCCATTATCAAATTCTCTTTCAATCCCGTCAACATATCCGTCTTGCCCGCCACCGCCGCCGCGGACAGCACTTTCGTCGTCTCCTGGAAAGACGCCGCGCTCAGGAACGACTCCGTGGTCAGCGATGCCTTCGTTATCCCCAAGAGCAACGGCTTGAAGGTCGCCGGCTCCCCGCCCTCGGCCATCACCTTCTCGTTGGCCTTGCGCAGCTCCTTACGGTCAACCTCGTCGCCCTCCAGAAAATCAGTATTGCCCAACCGCTCGATTTTGACCTTGCGCAACATCTGCGACACTATGACCTCTACGTGCTTGTCGTTGATGGTAACGCCCTGCAAGCGGTAAACAGCCTGTATCTCGTTTAGCATATACTCCTGAACGGCGTTCTCCCCCATGATTCTCAGAATATCGTGCGGGTCTATGGCGCCCTCGCACAAGCGGTCGCCGGCCTTGACCCTGTCGCCCTCGTGGACGCGCAGGTGCTTACCCAGCGGTATTGGGTACTCCTTGAAGTCGCCGTGCTCGTTGCAAATCTTGATTTTGCGGTTGCCGCGCTCGGTATCGCCGAAAGAGACCGCCCCGTCGATTTCGGAAACGACCGCCGGATCCTTGGGACGGCGCGCCTCAAACAACTCCGCAACCCTCGGCAGGCCGCCGGTGATGTCGCGGCTCTTGGCGCTCTCCCTCGGCATCTTCGCCAAAATATCGCCAGCCGTAACCTTGTCCCCCTCCTTAACCTGAAGGTAACAACCCGTGGGCATCGCCATATTCGCGACCCGCGTTTCGCCGTCGTACACCTGAATATGCGGATGCAGCTTTCTGTCGCGGCGGTGCTCGGTCACCACAAAATTGGTCACGCCGGAACGTTCGTCGTAAAGCTCCTCTATCGTCTCGCCCTCAATGAGGTCGGCGTAACTGACGACGCCGGCGCGCGGGGCGAGAATGACGTTGTTGTACGGGTCCCACGTAAAAAGGTCCTGACCTTTCGCCACCTTCTCTCCGTCGGTTACCTTAACGAAAGAACCGTAAGGGATATTGTACCTGTAACGCTCCCGCTCGGCGTCGTCCAAAACCATCACCTCGCCTATGCGGTTCATCACCACGTTGCCGGTGCTGTGCTCAACCGTCTCCACATCCTTGAGCTTGACGACACCCGCGATTTTCGCGACCTCCCTGGACTGCGCGATGAGACGCGAGGCCGTACCGCCGATGTGGAAAGTGCGCAACGTGAGCTGGGTACCCGGCTCGCCGATGCTCTGCGCCGCCATGATGCCGACCGCCTCCCCGATGTCAACCATCTTGCCCGTGGCAAGGTTCCTGCCGTAGCAACATTGGCAAATCCCAAAATCGGCGTCGCAAGTGAAAACCGACCTGATAAAAACCGACTCTATCCCCGCGCCCTCAATCTTGTCGGCAAGCTCGTCGTCCACAAGCGTATTGATCGGGCAAATCAGCTCTTCCGTCACGGGATGATAGATATCTTCCTGAGTAACACGCCCCAAAAGCCGCGCCGCGAGCGTCTCCATGACCTCGTCTCCCTCTTTGAGCGCCTCGATGTAAATACCCTTGGGCGTCCCGCAGTCCACCTCGTAAACCACCACATCCTGCACGACGTCAACCAGACGCCGCGTAAGATATCCGGCGTCGGCGGTCTTGAGAGCGGTATCGGCCAAACCCTTACGCGCTCCGTGCGTGGATATAAAGTATTCAAGAACGGTCAACCCGTCCTTAAAATTGGAAATGATAGGGTTCTCAATGATTTCACCTACCGCGCCGGTTATCTTCTTCTGCGGTTTCTGCATCAAGCCGCGCATACCGGCAAGCTGCTTGATTTGGTCCTTGCTGCCGCGGGCCTGCGAGTCCATCATGATGTAGACCGGATTGAAACCGTTTTTGTCGCCGGCAAGCCTCTCGTGCATTTTGTCCGCGATTTGGCTCGTAGTGTGCGTCCACAAATCGATAAGCTTATTGTAACGCTCGCCTTCGGTGATGATACCGCGATCGTACTGCTTCCTTATGCGTGTCACCTCCTCCTGCGACTTGTCTATGATATCTTTTTTCTCGTCGGGAATAACGAGGTCGTCGGCCCCGAAAGTGATGCCGGCCCTCGTGGCGTATTCGTAACCCAACGCCTTGATTTCATCCAAAAATTTACAGGCCGTCTTGGTACCGGCGGCATTGTAGACACGCTCGACGAGCTGCTGCACGCGTTTCTTGTTGAGCAACTCGTTGACAAACTCAATCTCCCGGGGAACAACGGTGTTGAATACCACACGCCCCGGTGTCGTCTCTATCATTTTTCCATTGTGGCGCACCTTGATTTTAGCGTGGATGTCCACCTGCCTGTCGGCCATGGCGAGTAAGACCTCGTCCGTATCGCTGAACGCGCGCCCCTGCCCCGTTCTGTCGGGCGACATCTTCGTCAAATAATATATCCCCAGAACAATATCCTGCGTGGGCGTCATAACCGGATGCCCCGACGCCGGGCTAAGAAGGTTATTCGCCGAGAGCATCAGGAAACGGCACTCAAGCTGCGATTCCGCGGAGAGCGGCACGTGAACGGCCATTTGGTCGCCGTCAAAGTCGGCGTTAAACGCGGAACACACAAGCGGGTGAAGACGTATCGCCTTACCCTCCACAAGAACCGGAAAGAACGCCTGTATGCCCAGCCTGTGCAATGTGGGAGCACGATTCAACAATACGGGGTGGTCCTTTATCACCTCTTCCAAAATATCCCAAACCTCCGGACGCTCCTTTTCCACAAACTTCTTAGCGCTCTTCACCGTCTGCACCAAACCCTTCTCCTCCAACTTCTGTATCACAAACGGTTTGAACAGCTCCAACGCCATAAGCTTAGGCAACCCACACTGATGTATCTTAAGTTCCGGCCCGACGACGATAACGCTGCGGCCGGAATAGTCGACGCGCTTACCCAACAGATTTTGACGGAACCGCCCCTGCTTCCCCTTGAGCAAATCACTCAAAGACTTGAGCGGGCGCTTGCCCTCTCCCTTGACGGAGAACGTGCGGCGCCCGTTGTCGAACAATGTATCGACGGCCTCCTGAAGCATCCTCTTCTCGTTGCGAAGAATGACCTCCGGCGCCTTTATCTCAAGCAGCTTCTTTAATCGATTATTCCTGTTTATCACACGGCGGTAAAGGTCGTTCAAATCCGACGTCGCGAAACGTCCGCCCTCAAGCGGCACAAGCGGACGCAAATCCGGCGGCAGCACCGGCAAGACCTTGAGTACCATGTTTTGCGGGTCGTTCTTAGACCTGTTGAACGCCTCGGCGACACGCAGACGCTTCAAATGCTCCAAACGACGCTGCTCGGAGGTCTCACGCTTCACCAAGTGACGCAGCTCTATCACCAGCTTTTCCACCTCAACCTTAGCCAAAAGCTCCAACACCGCCTGACCGCCCATTTTCGCGTCAAACTTTTTACCCTGCTCAATAAGCTCGGAGTACTGCTCTTCGGTGAGAAGCTGGTCCTTGCGCAAATTAGTGTCGCCAGGGTCAATAACCACGTAAGACTCGTAGTAGATGATTCTCTCAAGATTGCTGTTTGTGATACCAAGCAGATAACTGATATGGGAGGGCGTGCTCTTTAAGAACCAAATGTGGACAACCGGCTCGGCAAGCTCGATATGCCCCATACGCTCGCGCCGCACCTTAGAGTGCATAACCTCCACGCCGCAACGGTCACAAACGACGCCGCGATAGCGGATGCGCTTGTACTTGCCGCAGTTACACTCCCAGTTGCGAACCGGGCCGAATATCTTCTCGCAGAAGAGACCGTCCTTTTCAGGCTTGAAAGAACGGTAGTTTATTGTCTCCGGCTTGGTGACCTCGCCGAATGACCAGCTTCTGATGGTCTCGGGAGAAGCCAAACGGATTGATACTCCCGCGATTTCCTGCGCTTTCTTGTCTAACTGGCTCAGCATATCAGGCATTTTTTTATCGGCTCCTAAAAAATTAAAGTCCATTTCAAAACCTACATCTTTATTTCATTTCCCTCATCATCAATAGTATGAAAATCAAAGGCTAAGGCTTTTACCTCCCTTACTAATACTTTAAATGACTCCGGCACGCCGGCGGGGGGGGCGTTTTCACCCTTTACTATCGACTCGTAAATCTTGGAACGACCGGCAAGGTCGTCGCTCTTCACCGTCAGGATTTGTTGCAACGTATAAGCCGCGCCGTACGCCTCAAGCGCCCAGACTTCCATTTCTCCGAAGCGCTGGCCGCCGAACTGCGACTTGCCGCCCAACGGCTGTTGCGTTACTAATGAGTATGGGCCTATTGAGCGGGCGTGTATCTTGTCGTCAACCAAATGGCACAACTTCATCATATATATGGGGCCTACCGTTACCTCATGGTCAAAGGGGGCGCCCGTCCTGCCGTCTCTTAGCCGTATCTTGCCGCTTTGGGGCAGTTTGGCCTCTTTCAGCAACGAAAGTACATCCTCGTAGCTGGCCCCGTCAAAGACCGGCGTGGCCACATTGAAACCTAATTTAGCCGCCGCCCAACCCATGTGCGTCTCCAATATCTGCCCCACGTTCATACGCGAAGGAACGCCCAGCGGGTTCAGTATAATATCAACCGGCGTACCGTCCGGCAAAAACGGCAACTCCTCCACGGGCAGTATTTTGGATATGACACCCTTGTTCCCGTGGCGCCCGGCCATTTTGTCGCCGACCGACAGCTTGCGCTTCTTGGCGACGTAGACCTTGACAAGCTGCAACACGCCCGGCTTGAGCTCGTCGCCGCGGAGAACCTTGTCTATCTCTTTCTCCAGCTTGTCTTCCTTTTTGGAAATGAGGTCGCCGGCCTTGTAATATATCTCCTCGGCCTTAGCCGACTTTTCCGCGTCTTGACAGAGGCCGTCTTTGAACGATATAACCGAAAAATCTATCTTGGCGAGAAGCTGCCTGCTCCATTTTTTGCCCGCCCCGACGATAATCTCGCCCGTCTCCGTATTCACAATTTCGCTTGTCAGCGTATCGGCCAAAATCTCGGCGAGACGCTCGGCCCTTACCTTTTTAACCTCCTGTATCTCCTTCTCCGACTCCTTTTTAAGCTCCTCTATGCGCTTCGTGTCCTTCTTCTTTGAGCGTTTGTCGCGCTCCTTGCGGAAGTAGACGCGCGTGTCGATGACCACGCCTTTGAGCCCTGGGGGCGCCTTGAGCGACGAGTCGCGTACGTCGCCGGCTTTCTCGCCGAAGATGGCCCGCAAAAGCCTCTCCTCCGGCGACAATTCCGTCTCGCCCTTGGGCGTCACCTTGCCGACAAGAATATCGCCCGGCTCCACCTCCGTTCCGATTCTTATCACGCCGTTTTCGTCAAGGTTGCGCACGGCGTCGTCGCTGACGTTGGGAATCTCTCTTGTAAGCTCCTCCGGCCCGCGCTTCGTGTCACGCACCTCCGTCTCAAAGACCTCTATATGCACCGACGTAAAGACATCCTCGGCCACAAGCTTTTCGGAGATGATGATGGCGTCCTCAAAGTTGTATCCGCGCCACGGCATAAAGGCCACCGTCACGTTCCTGCCAAGGGCGAGTTCGCCCAAGCTTGTGGCATGGCCGTCGGCCAACACCGTTCCGGCGTCAACCTGCTGCCCCTCTTTCACGCAAACTTTCTGGTTTATCGCCGTATCCTGATTGGAACGCTCGAACTTGGTCAACTCGTAGGTATCGAACTCCGTGAGTCCGAGGATGTCGCTGGCGTCCCGATTAGTCTTGCGAATGATGACCTTGGTAGCATCGACCTTCTCTATGACGCCGGCGTTCCTGGCTATGACCATACAACCGGAGTCGAAAGCGGCGCGCCCCTCAAGCCCCGTCCCCACAAACGGCGCTTGCGTCCGCAGGAGCGGCACAGCCTGACGCTGCATATTGGAACCCATGAGCGCGCGGTTGGCGTCGTCGTGCTCCAGGAACGGAATGAGCCCGGCCGCGATACTGACAAGCTGCATGGGCGAGATGTCCATATATGTAACTTCCTGCGGCGTCACCACGGGGAAATCGCCTTTGTAACGCGCGAAAAGCATCTTCTCCGTAATCTTGCCGCTCCTGTCCGTGGGCGTGTTCGCCTGAGCGATGATGTAATTGTCCTCCTGGTCGGCTGTCAGATACTCGATTTTACCGGTAGCCACACCGTTCTCAATCTTTTGATACGGCGTCTCAATGAACCCGAACTCATTGACACGGGCGAAAGTGCTGAGTGACGCGATGAGGCCGATGTTCGGGCCTTCGGGCGTTTCGATGGGGCACAAGCGACCGTAGTGGGTATGGTGCACGTCACGCACCTCAAAGCCGGCGCGCTCACGCGTGAGACCGCCGGGACCGAGCGCGCTGACGCGGCGCTTGTGCGTGAGCTCGGAGAGCGGGTTGGTCTGGTCGAGAAACTGCGACAACTGACTCGACCCGAAGAAAGCCTGCACAACGGTAGAGACCGTCCGCGCGTTTATCACGTCCTGCGGGGTAACGGTCTCGGTGCCGCCCAAGCTCAAACGTTCCTTGGCCGTCCTCACCATCCTCGTCAAACCGACGGCAAACTGAGCCGCCAACAGCTCGCCCACGGAACGGACGCGACGGTTGCCCAAGTGGTCGATGTCGTCGATAAACCCTACACCGGAGTTGAGCCCTATCATATACTTGAGCGACGCGACGATGTCTTCCTTGGTGAGCGTGGTAACCCCCTCCGGCGGAACGACGCCCAACCGTGTATTGATGCGGTAACGCCCGACACTGCCGAGGTCGTACCGCTTATCGTCGAAGAACGCGCGCTGAACGAGGTTGCGGGCGGTCTCCACATTAGGGGGGTCGCCCAGACGCATTGTCGCGTAAATGAGAAAAAGGGCGTCGTCTTCGCACTTCGTCTCATCTTTCTTCAATGTCTCCATGATGATTCTGTTCTCATCGCTCGACAGATCGCCCTTTAGTATCTCGACGTTACGCACACCGTTTTCCACCAACTTTTTTATCTTGTCGGCGGTGAGTACATCGGCGGCGTCCGCCACTATCTCGCCGGTTTCCTCGTTGGGAACGGTTTTGGCGCAAACCGCGCCCAATAGCTGCTCGCTGCCCGCCTCTACCTTGACACGAACGGTGTCGTAGAAGAGCGCCAGTATCTCCTCGTTGGACGAATAGCCGAAAGCCCGCAAAAGCACCGTCGCCGGCATCTTTTTGCGCCTGTCGATGTTAACGGTGAGCACATCGTCGCTGTCGAGCAAAATCTCGACCCACGAGCCGCGCTGCGGGATAATCCTGGCGGTCAACATCTTCTTCCCGCTGGGATGCACTATCTCGTCGAAAGTGATTCCGGGCGATCTGTGCAACTGGCTGACGATGACGCGTTCGGCGCCGTTTATGACGAAAGTACCGCGCTCCGTCATAAGCGGAATTTCGCCGATGTACACCTCGTTTGAAAATTTTTCCTTGAACTTTTTGGATTCGCCGTCCACTTCGTGCACGAGAAGCGACATATCAACCTTCAGGGGCGCCGCGTAGGTCATCCCGCGTTCCTTACACTCCCTAAGACTGTATTTGGGTATTCCCAATTTGTAACCGTCGTACTCAAGCTTGAAGTAGCCCTTAATGTCGTCCACCGGAAAGAGGCTCAGAAACGCGCCGTGCAGGCCCTCTTTCTTGCGCAGGCGCGGCGGCGTGTCCGGCTGCAGGAAAGCCTCGTAAGACCTCGTCTGTATCTCCAAGAGGTTCGGGAGATCTATGCCACGTTTGATACGGGAATAACTCTTTCTTTCTGTCATCAAATATATCCTTTTTTCTGAAGCCGTGAACACCGCCCGCGCACGTCAACTTCGACAAGCGCCATCCCCATTGCGGCGCGGGGGCATTTATTAGACACGCAAAGACACAGAGCCTCCCCGTTCTCGAAGCGCCCTGTGCCGTTCTTCAAATTCCCGAAAACGCGATGTTTTACTTGATGGCGACCTTACCTCCAACCTCCTCGATTTTCTTTTTAATCGACTCGGCTTCATCTTTCTGGCAACCCTCTTTGACGGGCTTCGGCGCACCCTCAACCAGGTCCTTGGCCTCTTTCAAGCCCAAGCCGGTGATTTCGCGCACGACTTTGATGACCTTAATCTTCTCCGCTCCGGCACTCTCGAGAATCGCGTCGAACTCCGTCTTCTCCTCGACAGGCGCGGCGCCGGCCCCGGCCGCGGGAGCGGCGGCAACGGCCACAGGGGCCGCGGCCTTAACGTCAAACTTCTCCTCGATAGCCTTGATGAGATCGGAAAGCTCGAGCACCGTCATGCCTCCGATTGCGGCTACAAATTCATCCTTTGTAAGAGTGGACACAATAAACCTCCGTTATGTTTTGTATGTTGACTGTTGACTGTGATTTGTAGGATTAAATGGATTTTCAGAATTAAAAACAATCGCATCCCGACATTTTTTCAATCCCTTAAATCCTTTCAATCCCTTAATCTTCTTAATTTTGTTTAATCCTAATTCGGACATTCTTTTTCATGACTACGCTTCTTTCTTCTCCCTCACAGCGTCAAGCGTTCTGACGAATTTTGTCAATATGCCGTTTAACACCCCGGCCATATTGCCTATCGGCGCTTTCAACACACCCAATAGCTGCGCCAACAAGGCTTCGCGGCTGGGCAGGTCGGCCAGCTTTTCCGTCTGCGCGCCCGAAAAGAGAGTCCCGTCGACATAAGCGGCCCTGACCTCCAGCAACTCTTTGAGCTCCCTGCGAAAATCGCGCAGGACTTTGGCCGGCGCGGCGCCGTCTTTGGACGCAACGGCTATCGCCGTGGGGCCCTTGAAAAATGGGTTAAGGGTGGTGATACCCACACGCTTGCAGGCCTCTTTGGCCAACGTGTTCTTTACCACGATGTAGCGGATGCCGCCTTTGCGCAACTCGGTGCGCAAACGCGTTACCGCCTCGACGGTAATCTTGTTGTTGTCGGTAACGTATATGCCTTTGGCACTACGGAAAGCCTGCTCCAACTCTTCGATTACCGCGGTTCTCTCTGCACGTGTTGACATTTTTTGATACCTTTTACTTTTATAAATTAAAATCAAATTATTAGGCTTCGACTCCGCTCAACCGCCGGCCGCTCCCGGTCAAACTCCACCTAACGGTTATTGAGCGTGGTCTAACTTGTTTATCTCGCCGTAAGGCAAATGACCTGACGCAAAATTTTCAAAACAATATCACTACTGCTTCAAATCGTTCATATTGACCTTTAAACCCTGTCCCATCGTGCTTGAAAGAGAGACTTTTTTCAGGTACTGTCCCTTAGCCGTAGTCGGTTTGGCCTTGACTACGGCGTCCATCAGCGCGTGGGCGTTTTCGAAAAGTTTTTGACTGTCAAACGACAGCTTACCCAGCGGCGCGTGGATGATAGCGCCTTTTTCCACTCGAAATTCCACTTTACCTTTCTTCAACTCGCGAACGGCTTTGCCTATATCGGCCGTAACCGTTCCGACTTTGGGGTTTGGCATCAAGCCTCTTGTACCCAGTATCTTACCGAGTTTTCCCACCACTTTCATCATGTCCGGCGTGGCGACCACGGCATCGAACTCCAACCAGCCGTCTTTTATCCTGTCGGCCAAATCTTCACCTCCGACGTAATCGGCCCCGGCCTCCTTAGCCTCGGACTCCTTGTCGCCCTGCGCGAAGACAAGGACGCGGACGTTCTTGCCTAAGCCGTGGGGAAGCACCGCGGCGCCGCGGACGGCCTGGTCGCTTTTGCGCGGGTCGACACCCAAACGAATAGCAATCTCCACCGTCTCGTCAAACTTTACCGTCGAATTGGCCTTCAAAAAGTCCAACGCCTCAATGGCGCCGTACTCTTTCAGCTTATCCACCTTCTCGTATACGGCATTGTACTTTTTACCGTGTTTCATCGGTACCACCCGTCCTGTTCTATTTTTGTATGGACTGATAATCTATACGAACATTTTTTGTCACACAAAATCCTATATAAAAAAAACACCCCGCGCCGCTACGCGGCCCCCCCCTCCGACTAAGGGTAATTACGTCAAAACCTACTCTACGTTGACGCCCATACTGCGCGCCGTACCGGCAATGATATTCATAGCGGCATCAACGCTCGCGGCGTTGAGGTCAGCCAGCTTCATCTCGGCTATCTTCTTCAGCTGCGCCTTAGTCAACGTCCCGATTTTCTCCTTGTTCGGGACGCCGGAACCCTTGTCCTTCCCCAACTCCTTCATGATCAGCACCGCCGCCGGGGGCGTCTTGGTGATGAACGTGAACGACTTGTCGGAGTAGACCGTGATTACCACCGGGATTGTCATCCCCGCCGAGTCTTTGGTTTTCGCGTTGAACGCCTTACAGAACTCCATGATGTTCACGCCCTGCTGACCCAACGCCGGACCGACGGGGGGAGCCGGCGTCGCCGCGCCGCCCGTGATCTGCAACTTTACCTGACCCACAACTTTCTTAGCCACTTTTCAACCACTCCTTGTATGTTAATCAACTGATTGGAGCAACATGTATAAAGTCGACCTCGACCGGCGTAGAGCGGCCGAAGACGCTTACCATCACCATTACTTTGCCCTTTTCGGGCGATACCTTGTCCACAACGCCGTCAAAGTCTTTAAACGGCCCCTCTTTTATCTTGACGGCGTCGCCGACCTCGAAAGGCACCTCGGAGACCTGCTGGCGCGGCCCCTTCTCCGCCGCCTGCCCCAAAATCCTCCTCGCTTCGTCGTCGCGTATAGCCTGCGGCTTATCCCCTCCCACAAACCCCGTGACTCCGGCAATCTCACGCACAACGTGCATGGTCTCCCGCGTCATCTCCATCTCCACGAGTACGTAGGATGGGAAAAACTTGCGCGTAGTCTTTATTTTCTTTCCGTCTTTCACCTGCACTACGTCTTGGGTGGGCATGAGAACGTTCTTTATCAACTCACCGTAGTCTCCCGCCGCAATAATCCCGTTCAGGTAATCAAATACCTTGGTTTCCTGCCCCGAATACGTGTGCACAACATACCATTTAGCCGCCATCCGCCACCCCTACCGCGCTCTCAAAAAGAGACTTATGGCCGCCTGTAACCCTTGGTCGCAGGCGAACACGTAGAGCGACACCGCCAGGCTCAAAACAATAACGAGCACGGTGGCGGCGGAGACTTCGGCCTTGGTCGGCCAATTAACCTTGGCTACCTCGGCCTTTACATCCCGAAAGTACTGCATAATCTTTTCCATCATCGGTACCATCCTATCCTAAATCTATCTCAACAGGCCCGGAGGGACTCGAACCCCCAGCAGGCGGTTTTGGAGACCGCTACTCTACCAATTGAGCTACGGACCTATTATTTCCATATTTTATTTACGACTACTTGCACTCCTTGTGGGGAGTCCGCTTCCGCTCGAACGGGCAGAATTTTATAAACTCGACGCGCGCCGAATGCTTGCGTTTGTTCTTTGTCGTTTCGTAGTTGCGCTGTTTGCACGATGTGCATTCCAGCGTTATGCGTTCTCTTGGCATGATTGTTGTCCTATTTTTAAAGTCAAAAAAGGGGCGGGCCGACCCCGCCCCCAGAGCAATCGTACTTTACTATTCAACTATCTCGGTAACGACCCCGGAACCTACGGTGCGGCCGCCCTCGCGGATGGCGAAGCGCATTGCCTTTTCCATGGCTACGGGGGCTATCAGCTCTACCTCGATTTGGGCGTTATCGCCGGGCATTATCATTTCCACGCCTTCGGCCAGCTTGATTGTGCCGGTTACGTCGGTGGTGCGGAAGTAGAATTGGGGGCGGTAGTTGCTGAAGAACGGGGTGTGGCGGCCGCCCTCGTCCTTGGAGAGCACAACCACCTCGGCCTTGAACTTCTTGTGCGGGGTGATGGTGCCGGGTTTGGCCAATACCATACCGCGCTCGATGTCGTTCTTGTCCACGCCGCGCAACAGGGTTCCGATGTTGTCGCCGGCCTCGGCCTTGTCGAGTAACTTGCGGAACATTTCGACGCCGGTGACGATCGACTTGCGGCTGTCGCGCAGACCGACCAGCTCGACCTCGTCGCCGACTTTGACGGCGCCGCGCTCGACACGGCCGGTGGCAACCGTGCCGCGGCCGGTGATGGAGAAGACGTCCTCAACCGACATAAGGAAAGGCTTGTCCACCTCGCGCTGCGGGGTGGGCACATATGAATCCACGGCCTCCATGAGGTCGAAAATGCACTTTGCCTTCGCCGCGTCTTCGGGGTTGGTAAGGGCGCCAATGGCGCTACCGCGGATGATGGGCGTATCGTCGCCCGGAAAGTCGTACTTGCTGAGCAACTCGCGGACTTCAAGCTCGACGAGCTCAAGCAGTTCGGGGTCGTCCACGACGTCTACCTTATTAAGGAAGACGACGATGTAGGGGACTCCCACCTGACGAGCGAGCAGGATGTGCTCGCGGGTCTGCGGCATGGGGCCGTCAGCGGCGCTGACGACGAGGATGGCTCCGTCCATCTGGGCGGCGCCTGTAATCATGTTTTTGACGTAGTCGGCGTGGCCAGGGCAGTCGACGTGCGCGTAGTGGCGCTTTTCCGTCGAGTATTCGACGTGCGACGTGGCGATCGTGAGGATCTTAGTGTCGTCGCGCCGGCCCTGCGACTCGGAGGCTTTGGCGACCTCGTCGTAGGCGACGAATTTTGCGAGACCCTTGGTCGACATGACACGCGTGATGGCGGCCGTGAGGGTGGTTTTTCCGTGGTCGACGTGCCCGATAGTACCGACATTTACGTGGGGCTTACCACCGCGATCAAATTTTTCCTTTGACATTGAAACCTCTCAGGATATGGTGAATATTTTTATTTTATTTTATTTTTCATTTCGACTTCGCCAAACCGGCCTCGGCTTCGCTCAAGAACCGATTGTTTGAGCTAAGCCAAAGCCCACGACGGGGCTCGAACCCGTGAACCTCATCCTTACCAAGGATGTGCTCTACCAACTGAGCTACATGGGCGGCGGCCATAATATCCAAGAGCGGGCAATGAGACTCGAACTCACAACGTCCACCTTGGAAGGGTGGAGCTCTACCAATTGAGCTATACCCGCGAACCTGTATTTTTTATGGGCAGGGGTGGTTTCGAACCACCGTAGGCCGGAGCCAATGGATTTACAGTCCATCCCCTTTAACCACTCGGGCACCTACCCTTAAACTCCATTCCAAGCCGGTAGAGGGACTCAAACCCCCGACCATTCGATTACAAGTCGAACGCTCTATCAACTGAGCTATACCGGCGAAAAAGCGCTTTTTGAGACAAAGTTTGATTAAAATAATATTTGGCAGCGATAAAGTCAAAAAAAAATATTTTTTTTAAGGGGAGGGGCAAGCCCCCCCACGCTCCATGCGGGAGACACCCCGCAACGCCCCGCCACATAAACTCCCTCCACCTTCAACCCCTCCCCCCAAAGATAGAGGGGAGGGACTTTCGGTAAACACGCGCCGCTTCGCAGCGCGAAACATCAATACAGCATCGGGCGTTACAGTAATTACTTCGTCACCTCATCCACTATACCGTACTCTTTGGCCTCGCCGGCCGACATGAAATAGTCCCGGTCGGTGTCCTCCGTAATCTTTTGCAGCGTCTGGCCTGTGTGCGCGGCGAGTATCCTGTTCAGGTTCTCCCGGGTGCGCAGCATCTCTTCAGCCTGGATTTGGATGTCGCTGGCCGGCCCGTACATATTGCCGGAGATTAGCGGCTGGTGGATGAGCACCCTCGCGTGCTCCCAGGCAAAGCGTTTGCCCTTGGTGCCCACGCACAGGAGCACGGCGCTCATGCTGGCGGCCTGCCCCATAACCACGGTAGATACGTCGCTCTTGGCGCGGAGCATGGCGTCATAGATCGCGAGACCGGAGGAGATAACGCCTCCCGGACTATTTATATATAGAGTAATATCTCCGTTGCCCGCCCCGTCGAGGAAGAGGATTTTCTTTACTATCTCCTCCGCGGACTCGTCGCAGACCTCGCCCCAAAGGAATACTTCGCGGCGGCTTAAGAATTGTTCCTCCATCTCGGCGCCTACTATGGCGGCGCGCATGGAAGACAGGAAGTCGGGGTCTTTGGTTCTGCTCATTTTTTGTTACCGTTAAAATCCTTAAATTTGGGACAGGTTTATAAATATAATATCTTGGAATTGGGGTTATACAATATTTTTTTTATTTTTTTTATTTTTTTAATATTTACGTCATCCACCGTCTGTCCGACGTCCCGGATACTCCTTTAACCGCCAACTCAAAGTCATCCGGGTTTGAGGCGCTCTGCTTTGCTACGTCTAATGAAATAAGTTCGTCCTGGTACATCTGCAGCAGTGACTGGTCAAAAGACTGGGAGCCGTACTGTGTGTGTCCTTCGCTTATGGCGGGGAGGATAAGGTGGCTCTTCTCCGGGTTTAGTATATATTCGGCCACCGCGGCGTGGTTTATCAGGATTTCGCAGGCGGGGATGCGTCCTCTGCCGTCTATTCTGGGTAGCAGGCGCAGCGATATTATCGCCACAAGGACGTTTGATAACACCAAGCGTATCTGGTCGTGCTGGTGGGGGGGGAAGAATGAGATTATGCGCGTGATGGTCTCGGTGGTGTTCATTGTGTGCAGGGTGCTCATAACCAAGTGTCCCGTATCCGCGGCGCTCATGGCGGTTTCTATGGTTTCGCAGTCGCGCATCTCGCCTATTAAAATGATATCCGGGTCTTGGCGGAAGCAGGCGCGCAGGGCGTTGTTGAAAGAGGGGGCGTCTGTGCCTATCTCTCTTTGGGCTATTATGCTGCGTTTGTCGCGGTGCAGGAACTCTATGGGGTCTTCTATGGTGACGATGTTGACGGAGGTGCTGGCGTTTATGTGGTCTATCATGGAGGCCAGGAGGGTTGACTTGCCGCTTCCGGTGGTTCCGGTTACCAGTATCATGCCGCGTTTTTTCATGGCTATGTCCATTATGACGCTTGGGAGGGCGAGTTCGGAAAAGTTGGGTATCTCCACCTTGATGGAGCGGACGGCCATTGCGGGGGTGCCGCGTTGGCGGAAGGCGTTTATCCTGAAGCGTCCGACGCCCGGCAGCTTGGCGGCGAAGTCTATTTCGGAGTCGCGCTGAAACTTGTTGTACTGTTCCGGGGTGAGCAGCGTACGGAGCATGGTGTCCATATTCTCGAAAGAGATGGCTTCCGAGCCGATTTTGAAGAGGTCGCCGTTTAGGCGCATAATCGGGACGACGCCGCAGCGCATGTGCAGGTCGGAGGCGTTTTGGTCTATCATAGCTTTGAGCAACGCGTGGATATTTATCATAACGGCAGTTCCATAAGCTTTCTGGGCGAGTGTGTGATGGCCGTTGCGCTGCCCTTTTGCAAAACGACCATATCTTCGATGCGTACGCCGCCTAAGCCGGGTACATAGACGCCCGGCTCTATGGTCACGACGCTGTTTTCCGGCAACACCGTCTCCACGCCTTTCGCCAGGCGGGGTCTCTCGTGTACGCGGAGGCCTACGCCGTGGCCGGTTCCGTGGCCGAAGAGTTCGCCGTATCCGCTGTCGGCAATGGAGCTTCTGGCTATAGCGTCGAGTTCGTAGCACTTCATTCCGGCGTGCGCGACGAGACACGCGCAACGCTGGGCGCGCAATACGGTGTTGTACACCGCGCGTTGCTCCTCGGAGGCATTGCCGTAGACGAATGTTCGCGTCATGTCGGAACAGAATCCGTCCACGGTGCATCCGAAGTCAATAAGTACGAGGTCACCATCGTGGAGCTTTCGCTCTCCCGGACGTCCGTGCGGGAGGGCGCTGCGCTCTCCGAAGAGGACGATGGTGTCGAACGCCGGCTTTTCGGAGCCGAGTTCCGCGCATATACCGTCGAGCGTTCGAGCGAGTGAGGCCTCCGTGACCGGCCGTTTTATGTGCGGCAAAAGCGTTTTTAGCGCCTTTTCGCCGATACGCGCCGCCGCCTTCATGCTCTCGATTTCACTTGGGAGCTTCCGCATCGCCACATCCGCCACATCGCCGGACAGCGGTAAAAGCTTCACACCCGGCAGCGCCTTCCTCAGTTCTTCGTACTGGTCGACCGTCACCGCGTCGGACTGTATGCCCACGACGGAGAGCGGGCGCACTCTCTTGTTGAGGTACCCGAAGCCTCCGCCATCGATAAGCGTGAACCTCCACTTGCCGCCGCGGCAGAACTCCTGCGCCGCAGCCTTGTAGCGGAAGTCGGCGAAGAGGTCGAGTTGCCGCGGCGCCACGAGCAGCGCCGCGCCTGTGGAACGGAACCCGCTTATATAGAAGATGTCGGCGACGTCAGTGACGAGAGCGTGTGTGCACTGCCGCTCCGATATGATTTTGCGCACGGCCCTGATACGGGAAGCCATAGTCCGCGCCACCTCCGCCTCAAGGCTTCGGTTTGGCGCGTTTGCCGCCTTTTTTTGCGGGCGCGCTCTTTTTATTAATCCTGACTCCGGCCAATGGTCTTGAGTCTGTTGCGCGCTCCCCCGCCGCGGCGGGTACCTTTTTTTTTCGCCCGGAAGAGGCCGAAGGGGCCTTTTCCGGTCTGAACGCCGCAACCGCCGGCGCCGATGTGCCACCCTCACCGAGCTGTTGCAGCACCCCCCTTATTTCGGAAATCTTGGCCAAAATCCGCGTGTCGGCAGGGTCACGCAGCATCAAACGCTCGTATATGTGCAACGCAAGCCGCGGCTGCCCCTGCTGATAGTATATGTCCGCGAGCGTGGAGGTCAGCACGTGGTCGGGGAGGTCAAAGGGCGTGTCGCGCTCGTCGGGTCCGATAATTTCGGAACCGCCAACCCCGTCAACAACGCCGGTCGGGGCAACGCTCAAACCGCCCGCGTCCACATCGTCAAGCGAATTGAGACCGTGCCCAAGACCGGGTTCGAGGTCGGCCCCTTCGGTCATGAAGAGCCGCCGAAGCCTGTCTTCAATCTCAATATCATCGACAATGTCATCGACGCCGACCGAAGCAGCTGACGGAACCGGAACCTTAAACTTGCCGGCGCGTATCTCGTCGTCCATATCCTCAAACTTGCCGGCTTTAATCTCATCATCAATATCTTTAAACTTGCCAGCGCGTATCTCATCGTCCATGTCTTTAAACTTACCGGCCCCAATAACGTTATCAATACCGACAATGTCACCCATATTAATGACATCGCCGATACCGAGCAAGTCTTCAACGGTATCGACAACACAAACGGTATCAGAGACTTCGTTCATGTTAACAACATTATACGTATCAATAACATTATCAGTAACAATATCAGCGATATTATCAGTATCAACAACACTATCAGTAACAATATCGGTGATACTATCTGTATCTATAACATTATCAGTAACAATACCAGCGATATTATCTGTATCTATAACATTATCAGTAACAATATCAGCGATATTATCTGTATCAACAACACTATCAGTAACAATACCAGCGATATTATCTGTATCAACAACATTATCAGTAACAATATCAGCGATACTATCCGTATCAACAACATTATCAGTAACAATATCGGTGATACTGTCAGTATCTATAACATTATCAACAACAATACCAGCGATATTATCAGTATCAACAACACTATCAGTAACAATATCAGCGATACTATCTGTATCTATAACATTATCAGTAACAATATCAGCGATACTATCTGTATCTATAACATTATCAACAACAATACCAGCGATATTATCAGTATCTATAACACTATCAGTAACAATATCGGCGATATTATCAGTATCTATAACACTATCAGTAACAATATCGGCGATATTATCAGTATCAACAACATTATCAGTACCTACAGCATTATCCGCATTACAGGCACTACAAGCATTATCAACCTCACTGGCCTCATCCGTCTTTTTAATACCGACAAAGCTGTCCATATCTATAACATCAACAATATCGTTCGCGTCAATCTCATTACCGGCGTTCACGACATCCTGTATGCTGACAACATCATCGGTATCGACAACGCCATCCATAATAATCGATTCCATATCTACAATATTATCAATATTATCGACCTCATCCTCCCTGTTCGCATTTTTGATACCGACAAGGCTATCCATGTCCACAACTTCAACAACGCCGTCCGCGCTAACCGCATTGCTGGCGCTGACGACATCGTCTATATCAACAACGCCGGTCGCATTAATCACACTATCCGCATCAATACCGTCAACAGCGGTCTCGGTACCGACAATCACCCCATCGCCGGTAGAAATAACACTGTCGGCAGTATCAATCGACTCATCAACAACATTCGTAACACTGTCGGTACCATCAATAACACTATCCGTATCGGTAACATTATCCACACCGACATCGGCATCAACACCGTCCCCCGTATCGTCAATATCAACCCCCATAACCTCTTCAATCGTCATAGCCGTAGTAGTATCCGCCGCCGCACCTCCAAACATTTCGGCAAGCCGCGCTTCCACATCGTCGCCCGTCATATCCGCCCCGTCTGTCGCCTCCGCCGCTGTCCCTTCAACCGTCCCGTCTTTTCCGGCGTTCAGGAACGAGGTATCTTCGTCATTGTCAACCGGAATGCGGTTTGCAGCCGTTTTTGCGGGTTGGGTTTCTGTTTTGGCCTCGGCGTCGTCTACGACCAGCGGTTCTTTCGGCGCGGACGGGTCGGATTTGCCGAACATGGTGTCCAAGCGGTCTTCAATATCTTCCGATGTCGGCGCCACCGCGATGTCGATGCCGTTTTCGTCGAGGACTATGGACGACGGGAGCTTTCCATCGGTCGTCGTATCGGCGCCGGCATCGGGCGGCGGCGCGGCCTCGTCTGCTGTGGGCGCGGCGTCGTTCCCGTCGACGATAAGCGCCGGTTCGTCGGGCATATCGGGCGGCGGCGCGGCGGCGGCGAACATGGTATTCAGCCGGTTCTCCACATCGTCGCCGGAGATTGACGTCTGTTCCGCTTCTATGGCGGCTTCGTCCATCTCTTCGGGCGCCGGGAGGTCGGCCGGCGTTGAGGCGACCTCCGCTTCTAAGGCGGCGGCGAAGGCGGCTTCGTCCATTTCGGCGGTCGCCGGGGCGGCGCCGAACATGGCGTCGAGCCTGTTCTCAACGTCGTCGCCGGAAATCTCCGTCATCGCGGCGTCAATTTCGGGGGACGCCGGGAGGTCAAGTTCTTTAGTGGCGTCGTCCAGTATGTTGATGTCCGGGGCGGCGCCCTCCATATCTTCGGGCACGGCCGCGGGCGGCAGGGTCGTTTGGCCGCCGAAGAGCGCGTCTAACCGGTCGACCACCGCGTTGCCGCTGGGTACATCCTGTCCGATGGCGGCGGAGGTATCGCCCGCCGGCATGGCCGCCGGCGGCAGTATCGTCCGTCCGCCGAAGAGTTCGTCCAGCTGGTCAACCACCGCGTTGCCGCTGGGGGTCAAATGGTTGAGGTCGACGGAAACGGAGTCCGGGATGTCGTCGGCGGACAGGACGGACTGGCCGCCGAAGAGTTCGTCGAGCTGGTCGGCCCCGGCGCTGCCGCTCGGGGCCGCCAGGCTAAGGTCTACCGAAGCGAAATCCGGGATGTCGTCGGAGGACAGGACAGACTGGCCGCCGAAAAGCTGGTCGAGCTGGTCGGCCTCGGCGTCGTCGCCCTGGGTCATGGGGCTGATATCGATTGGAGCGGAGGCCGGTACGGCGACCGACAAAACGGACGCATCGCCGAAGAGCGCGTCCAACTGGTCGACGACGGCGTTGCCGCTGGAATAACCGCCGTCGGTTGAGGACAACGCGGTATCGTCGGTTAACAGTGATTTACTTGTGGGTACGGCCTCTCCGGTTAATAGGGACTCTCCGGTTGATACGGGTTTCTCCGCCGGTACGGACGGCGCCGCGCCGCCGAACATCGTGTCAAGCTGACCCGCGACATCGTCGCCGCTCGGCTGACCGTCGCGGGCAACGCCGCCCGTCGCCGTTAACACGGATTCTTCAGCCGGTACGGACGGCGCCGCGCCGCCGAACATCGTGTCAAGCTGACCCGCGACATCGTCGCCGCTCGGCTGACCGTCACGGGCAACGCCGCTCGTCGCCGTTAACACGGATTCTTCCGTTAATCCAACCCCATCGGTTAATACGGAACCATCCGTCATTGCCGCCAACTGCTCATCACCCGATACCCGCGATTCAGGCTCCGATTCCCCGAACATAGCGTCAAGCCGTCCCGCAAGGTCGTCCCCGTTAAGTTGGTCATCAGTTCCCTGACCATCCGCAACCGTAGCCGGCAGAGCGGAGCCATCCGTTATTATAGAATCTTCGGTCGGCCCCGATTGTTCCGCCAACGCGGCCGCTTCGGCCATTTCCGACTCCGCCAACATCTCCGCCTCCGCCCCGCCGAACATCGTGTCAAGCTGTCCGGCGACGTCGTCGCCGCTGAGTTGGCTATCCGGGGCAGTGCCCACTACGATGTCGTTGGTCGGCACGGGTGTAGGCAAGGATTCCGATTGCGCATCTTCGCCGAACAGGGCGTCAAGCTGCCCCGCGACGTCGTCCCCGCTTGGGTGGCCGTCGGCGGATACCGCGGCGGGCGGCGGCGCGGGCATCTGCGGTGGCATCCGCATTTGTGGCGCCGGCATTGGCGGGGGTGTCTGCGGCGGCATCTGCATTTGTGGCGTCGGCATTGGCGGGGGTGCCTGCGGCGGCATCTGCATTTGCGGCGTCGGCATTGGCGGTGGTGCCTGCGGTGGCATCTGCATTTGCGGAGGCATCTGCATCGGTGGCGGCATTTGCATTTGCGGCGGCATCTGCGCCGCTTGTCCCTCTATACCGCCGAAGACTTCGTCGAGCTGGCCGACGACGTCGTCGCCGAACTGGCCGGCACCGGCATCATATCCCGGAGCCGGTTCCGGAGGCTTCAGGAACATAGCGTCGAGGTTGGCGCCGCCGGCGTTACCGGCGGGCGGCGAATTCATTTTGTCGCTGAACAGGGAGTCCAGCTGGCTTTCGATTTGGCTTTCGATGCTGCCGTCGCCGGGCGCGGGCGGCGCCGGTTGCGCGTGGCTTGCGGGCGGCGGCGTTCTTGTTACCGGCTTTATCCCCAGGATTTCCGCGGCGGTGCCTCTCTCCCGTTGCTTGTTTTTGGCCGCGCAGACTCTGAGTTCGGCGTTGTCGGGTTCCATGTCGGAGAGGATGGCGTACAAGCTGCCGGCCGCGGCGGCGCGGCCCGACGCGAGGTAGATGTCGGCCATCATCCGCAGCGCGACGGGGTTTCGCAAATCGGCGGCGCACACCTTTAGGGATTCATCGGCGGCGGCGGCAAGATTGCCCTGCTCTTTGTAGCAACGCGCCAGCACCAAATGTCCGGTGAGGTAGTCCGGATGCTCGACAAGCCCCGCACGGCATAGCTCCACCGCGGCTTTCAGGTCGCCGCTTTCGCGGTACATATCCGCTAAACGCGAGAATGCCCGCGACTTGGGGTTACCCGCCAACTTCTGTTCAAGCTCCCGTATCGCCTGGCTCTGCCTTTTAGAACCCATTCCCTCCCTCCCCAAACACTCCGCAATAAAAAGCATCGAATTTCGTAGGGGCGGCGCCCTGCCGCCGGTCTCGCCCGTGAATAAAAACCGTCCCTCTCAATATTATTAAATATAGTATCGGGCGGGGCGCGGGCGGCGCAAATATGTCACAAACTTTTTTTATTGAATAAGGTATTGACTTTTTGCGTACATTATCGCCATGATGTCCTCCGGCGCGTAATCCGTCTCGGCCTGTATCATCTCGTCGATGTACGTCTCGCCCCTTTTGAGCAGCTTCTTAGTCTCGTCGAAGATGCGGACGAGCTCCGGCAGGGCCGCGGGGCGGGGTACGTCGGGGTCGGCGAAGGCGTCGGTGGAGGCGTTGAAATTATTTTTATCTTTTTTGTCTTGGGTGTCGAGGGCGCGAAGGCCGGAAGAGGGGCGGTCGGGGGAGGTGTCCTCGGTACCGTAGGCGAAGCTGTCGGTGGAGGCGTCGAAATTATTTTTTTTCCTTGTTTTTCGGCGCGGAATCGGGTATATTAGTATCAGATAGGCCGAAAAACTCTTGCAGTTTTCGGTCTACGAATGGCGGCGGGCTCGCTTCGCCCGGGTCAATAACCCGGATACGTTGCGAGTGGCCGCCTTTCTTAAGGTAATGTCGCTTACGGCGGCAGAATGGACAATGTTCCTGCCAACCCTGTTTGGCTTAGCGGTTTCTTCGTTGACGGTAAACCGGATATAATACTCCCCATCCCCGTCAGTAAATTTGTTTATATAGTTGTGGTATTCTTTTATGTTGGGATGTTCCTTGTGTCCCGGTCTCACGTTCTCCCGCTCCGACCACCCAAACAAAGATGTCTTGTATAGTTCAGGAATACTCTTGATAATCCGCGAAAGCTCATATCCTCTGTGCCTCAGTATCTTTCCTACGGAATCTACCGGCAAAATCGCTCGACGTCCATCATTGTCATTCTTCATTTCGCCGAAAACACGGACAGCCACTTCGGCGGCTTTCTTATCCATCGGCTCGCCCAGCTCGACATACCTCGCCGGAAGGCTCTGTATCTCCGCCGCCCTGCGCGCCCTATCGTCTTTGTCTTTGTTGTTCTCCATACCCCTAATATACTTTATTAAGCACCGGCGTCCACTCGCCGCTCTCCAGGGCGTCGGGCGTGCCAACGCGCCGCCTCACCCGGTACGCCAGCTCCGCCTCGCTCCACTCCGGATGCGCCTGTTTCAAGGCTTCGAAGCCGGCTATCTTCGTCGTGTGCTCTATCGACCCGGTAAAATCCGACCACAGGGCTAACGCTTTTATTTTTCGCGGGATATTCCGCTTTTGCCCTTCCAGGCTCATAGGTGCCAAGTCGTTCTCGAAAGAAAACTCCCCGGTGTTCTTGTTGCGCAAATTGTAAACCCCGTCGTTCATGGCGCCGAGACGCAGCATATCGCCCGCAGTGCCGGAGATTTCGTTTTTGTGGTGATACCTCCACGCCTGCCTGAACGCGCCCAGCAGCTTTTGCAGGAAGCCCCCCTTTATTACTATGCCGGGATTCTTCATCAAAGTCTCGAATACGTCGCGGAACGGGTTCTTGGTGTGGAAAGTCGGCTTGTAGTTTATAAACACGTCC
>JAITCM010000016.1 GCA_031283085.1 Chitinispirillales bacterium
CGAAGTAAACAAGTTGCTTCGGCGCTTCGCGCCTCGCAATGACTGTCATTGCGAGCGTAGCGAAGCAACTTGTGTATCTCGGCGAAGCCAATCCAGAAAGCCACAACTCTTAAAAAAAATATTTACACAAAATTTGAAACTGTCCCCTTTTTATTTGTATACTTCGTCCTGCTTCTTTTTCATCAAAAGCCGGCAAACCTTTTCAACCAGCTCCCTGCCGGTGAAGGGTTTCACCACGAAGTCGTCCGCGCCGCAGGAGAAGCCTTTTCGTATTTCCTCGTCCTGAACGCCGGCGGAGAATATGGCTATGGGGATATCCTTTGTCTCTTCGAGCGAGCGCAGGATACGGCACATGGTGTATCCGTCGAGGCCGGGCAGGCGCGAGTCTATGAGGATGAGCGAGGGTTTTTGGTTTAGCGCCGTAATCAGGCCCTGCTCGCCGCTCTCCACTACCAGTATGTCGTAGACGTTCTCAATCACCGTGCTGGCCAGCGAGGTCGACTCCTTGTCCTGGTCTATGAACAGGATGACCGGCCTCTCCAAATCATCTTTGTCTAGGGCGTCGAGGTCTATGTTGTCGGCCTCCTGCAAACGGCTTTCGGAGAGGTTCGACTCGTCGTCGTCCCAGCTTATCTCGGAATTTAACGGCAGGGAGACGTGGAAAGTGCTGCCGGGGAAGGTGCCCTCGTCGGTGCCGTTGCTCTCTACCCAAACGGTTCCGCCGTGGCGTTCCACGATGCCTTTGACGATGGAGAGCCCCAACCCGCTTCCGCCGCCCATGAACTTCGAGGGGTCGGTGGAGTGGCGGTTGGCGCTGCCGATTTCGTAAAATGGGGCGAAGATGTTCTTGTGCTCGCCTTTATCTATGCCTATGCCGTTGTCGGTGACCGTTATGTGGAAGTTTTCGCTGTCCACGGCGATAGCCACGTTGACCGTGGAGCCGTCGGGCGAGTATTTTACCGCGTTGTTCATGAGGTTTGTGAACACCTGCATCATCCGGTGCTTGTCGCCGTAGAACCGCGGCAGCGTTTCCGGCGCGTCGGCGCGGAAAGCGATGTTTCGCTTTTGGGCGATTTGGGCCATCTCCTCCACGCAGTCGCGCATAGCCGCCCCAAGGTCCATATACTCCGGGCGCAGGCGCAGACGTCCGCGCTCTATCTTCGTGACGTCGAGAATGTTGTTGACGACCTTGTGCAGCCGGTCGGCGGCGCGCCCGATGCTCTCTATCATCCGGTAGACGCTCGGGTCGACCTTGTCGCGCATATTATCGATTATGATGTCGGAGTAGCCCTTTATGGAGGTGAGCGGCGTGTTTAACTCGTGGGAGGCGATGCTGAGGAAGTTCGACTTGAGGTCGGAGACCTTCTTTTGCTCGGCTAATGAGCGGGCAAGCTCGGCATTCATCTTGGCCATATCAATATTCTTAGCCTCCACGAGCTCGGCCACTCTATGCTCATGCGTGATGTCGCGTACCACGAGCACCGTACAGTCCGGATACGGGCCGGTCGCCTCGATGTCAAAGGCGCTGAAACGGCAGACGATGTCGGGACGGCTGTCGAACACAAACTCCACCTTGTAATCGGAGAGCGTCCCCGCGGTGAAGCCGCTCATTATGGGCGATATGTCCACCTCCCGCTTCACCTTGCCGACAATCTTGTCGGCAAGCTCCTTGAAGGTGTTGTCCAGCACATCCTCCCGGTCGCAGTCGAAAAGCGTCAGCACATACTGGTTGACGAATACGGCGGTAGAGTTACGCTGAAATATCAGTATCCCTATCGGCGTGTACTCAAGCACGTGAGCAAGCAAGTGTCCGTCTGCCTTCATATCTTAGCGTCTCCCGACCTGTACGAATTCGCGAAAGCTACCCAGTCCCGATTGCCCGCGGGGTAGCCGCCGCGTCTATTAAATATACATATATATCGCCGCCGCGACGACAATATTTTCCAAAATTTATGACGGAAAAATTTTAAATCGCCGTTTTTGGAGGAAAGGCGGCAGCATACGTCCGCCGCCGCGCTACTGCTCAACGTTTACGCAAAATTTGAAACGCTATCGGCAAAATTGTATTTTCAATCAATGCGACACATAGCCCTTGTACTGATAACCGCCGCGCTGGCCGCGGCCTCCGCGGTCGCGCGGGGCGTCGACGCGTCCGGCGGCCCCGCGCCGAAAGACACCGCGGCCGCGGGCGACGGCGGCTCATCAACCGATACCTCCGCCATAAAGGCCGCGAACGACTCCCTTCGGGCGACGCGCGCCGCGGCCTACCGGGGCCCGCCGCCGCCGTTTGACCCCGCGTCCCACTCACGGTACGACCTCTTCCGCGGCGACGGGGCAAGCGCGCCGGAGATACTGCGCTACCGCGCCCTGACGTCGGTGGCCGTACCGTTCTCCCTGTCTAACAGCCTAAACCGGCTGCTCTACTACGGCAACCCCGCGTGGCCGCAATGGAGCTGCCCCGAAGCGTCGATAGCGGCGCGCCCGCCGTTCCTCCCCTACTCGCCGCGCTTCTTCGGCGGCGGAACCCTGTCGGACGCGCAAACGGAATCATTCACGACAGACACGCGTCGCGGCCTGTCGTACATTCCGTATCCGGAGGCGATGGTTTTCCCGGAACTCTCCGTCTTCTGGGAGAACGGCGTCTTCGACCAAAACACCCTGAACCTCCGCCTGAGCCGCCCGCTGAGCCCGCGACTGATGCTCAGCGCCAACTCGCAATACCGCTTCCTAAACGGCCAGCGCTTCACCCACGAGCGCAACGACGTGATGAACTTCTACAAAACATTCTACACGGACACCGCAAACATCGTGAACGGCGGCTACAACCCGCACGTAGACGAGTACTCCATGGGCGCCGCGCTAACGCGGGTAAACGCCGACTCCTCGAAATTTCATACCGCGTTCTCATACACAAGCCTGCAAAACGAATACGCGCTCAACCTGCCGGCGGAGGCGCCGGACAGGCTCAAATGGGCGGCGCTCCACAGAACGATGTACCGATTCGACGCTTCCATAACGGACGAAGAACTGCGCCCGCTGCGCGTAAACGCCAAAGCCGCCCTGACGAACGAAGAGCTGCGGTCGTCGTACAGGGCGGACTCGTCGATAGCAAACGGCGTCGGCGGAGCGCTCAGCTTCATCGCCGACGCCGACGCCGCCCTGCCGAGCGGCGCCGGCTTAGCCGCCAGGAGCATGGTCAAACGCATGGAATTATTCAACGACAGCGAGTACACCTTCTCCGAACACCGCGCCGAGATATTTTACAGACAGGAATTCAAACTCCCGCGCGTAGCGGCAGCCGTGGACGTAAGCGCCGGCGCCGCGCTGTTCTTAGGCTTCGACACGCTCTACACCCCAAACTACAAAAACGGGCTGCTGGTATCGACAAAGGCCGAAGCGGCCACGGCCCACACCGCCCCGACGGGCCGCGTGACACTCTCCCTGTTCCCCGACAGGCCTTCGACGCCGCTCGACAGCCGGCAAGGCCAAAGCGGCCGGACGCGCCTGAGCCTCTTCGCGGAACTCTCCCCGTACGCCGTATACCCCGACTACGACCCGCCGCGCTACCGCATACCCCGCTTCGACATCCCGCCAAACGGGGTGTGGGCGAAATCAAGCGTATCCGCCGGCGCGGAAGCGCAGGCGCAAACACGCTCGGCGGGAATACTGGTAGGCTACAGAAACCAAACCAACGACGACCTGTACCTTATGAGAGCGCTCTGGCCTTCAGGCTACCCGCCGTACAGACAGCCCAGAAACACCGTAATCATCGCCCCGTGGACAGAACGCGCCGGCGGCTTTGCCCTCATGTCAAAGGCCATAATAACAGACACCAAACCCTTCGTCAAAGCATCCGCCCACCTGTCGCAAATAACACACCCCTTCGGAATGGAACACTCGTTTGAAACGGAGCTGGGATTCGACTACTGGAGCGAAAACGAGCCGTTCGCGCTGGGCTCATACACAACCGGCGACGGATACTACTACGGATGGAACGCTCCAATCTTCGACCTGAACTTAAAGGTCGCCGCCCACATAAAGACCTTCCGCCTGTTCTACAAGGTAGACAACCTGCTGAACCGGAAACTGTCATACGTACCCGGATACTTCTCGCCCGGACTTACGTTCAGGTGGGGTATCAACTGGTTTTTGCCGTAAAAAAGGTAATCTTTGCTCCTCCGCTCCAAAGAGCCGCAAGAACCGCTTAACGTACTGAAAAACACTTACGGATACAAAATCTTGCGAAAAGAGGACGGCATCTATTATATTACAAACATTATGGGTGACCGTACAATAATATCATTCGACTACGCGATAAAGCATATTTTACGCGACAAGGCCAACTTTAACATCCTTGGCGGCTTCCTGACGGAGCTGCTCGGACGTAAGGTTACCGTATCGGAAATATTGGAGAGCGAGGGGAACATGGACGACCCGACGTCCAAGACCAACCGCGTGGATTTGAAAGCTAAGATAAAGTGCGG
>JAITCM010000019.1 GCA_031283085.1 Chitinispirillales bacterium
GCGAAAATAGAAAAAACCACCCTCAAAAACGTGTTTATAGGAAAATGGCGCAACGACCTCTCGTTCCTGATAGACAACCGACTCATTGTTCTGATAGAACACCAATCCACAATTAACGAGAATATGCCGATGCGTATGCTGCAGTATATTTGCGAAACATACAATAAACTGTTCAAAAAAGAAGACTTGTACGCAGAGACCAAAAAGTTCATTCCCAAGCCTGTATTTATCGTTTTATATAACGGTGAAAAAGACATGGAAAAAGACTACTGCGAATACCGTCTGTCCGATATGTTTCTCGGCTTCGACGGTTCAAAAGAAACGCCGGATTTGGAATTGACAGTATATGTGTACAACATCAACAAAGGCCACAACGCTGAAATGGTTGTGCGCAGCCGAATACTTAACGGCTACGTGACGCTTATCGCGGAAATCCGCGAAAACAAAAAAACGATGGGTCTTGATGATGCCATAGAAAAAGCGATAGAAGATTGCTTAAAAAAAGATATATTAACCGATTTTTTAAATAAACACAAAGAGGAGATTAAAATCATGCTCGTGGCCGAATGGGATTTTGACTTGGAAAAAAAAGTCCTGAAACAGGAGAGTTGGCAGGGAGGACGGGAGGAAGGCCAAAAAGAAACCCTGCAAAAAAACGTCCGCCGTATGTACCAAAAAGGCTACGACGTTGAGGCCATTGCGGACGCGCTAGACCTCTCGAATGACGACGTCATTGGGATTTTAGGCTTGTGACGCGGAGGTACCGATTATGAAAGAAGCGATAGGGGCATACCGCCGCGTCTCCGCGACGGACGAGTTTTTGGCGGTAGAACGCCTGCGCGAGCGCACCAGATTCAATGAAGTATCGGCGCTGGCCCATGAAAGGCGTAAAGGGCAGAAAGAAGGCATATCCGTTGGCCTCACGCAAACAGCCCGCGCCATGAAAACCGACGGCGTACCTGCCGAAACCATACAAAAATATACCGGACTCGACATAGACGAAATACTGCGGCTGTGAAACACGGCGGGCGGATGGTCGATGATTCCGGCGACAGCGGCAGGGGGCGGACAGGGCTATTCGAGACTCTCGCCGCCGGTGAAGCCTAAACCCATACGGTATTTTATGTCGTAGTTGATTATGTAGTCTAACTCTTCATCGGTGAAACCGTAGTGCTGGGCTAAAATGGCGTCGATTTGGTCGATTATTGGCTTGGATAAAGAAATCTGATACTCATAAAGTTTCCCGTGTACTCGTGAATCATATCGGGTTATTCTGTTGGCCTTATATGATTCCATGAGATGTTTGTGAGAAATATGTAAAGCTGCCTTAATCTTATCATACATACTTACACTGGACATAAATTGTTCTATATGCCACGTACCAAAATGCCAGCAATCCGAGACGAGAGTATAAAACCAATAAAAGAGGCTACTATTCATAATAGTTGTTAGTGTTATTAGTGTATCATTAGTATCAAAAAAAACTTCTTTAAATGAGTTTGTAGTTGTCTTGTATGGAAGGAAACTAAATGGAAATATCCAATATGTCTCACCATAATCTTTTATATACATCACATATTTAGACGGCGAAGAAGAAAACTTTACCTGTTTTTTTGCAGATACAACCTTTTTATATATAGATAAATCTAATGCGTTATTAAATTTAGGAACAATGTCTGCATGGCTCATATCTTGAATACTTTGATAATAAATAGTTTGAAATAAATGATTTTCTTTCTTACGCCGAAGATATTTGGTAGTAAGCAAAGATCCGGTTGATATACCGTATGCTCGTACTCCTAAAAGAATAGACACTCGTTGCGCAACTCCGGTAAACAACGAATTTGGCCGAATTGCATGATTAGTAATCCATTGAATCGCGAAACTTTTCGCTAAATATTCACGCAGAACCTTATAACTTCTTATTGAAGTAATACTCATCGGAACAATAAGGCCAAGAATACCTTTTTCCTTTAATAAAGACGATGACATCTCTATCACAAACGCATACAAATTCCCACAAGAACTCGTCTCATAATTTTTAAGAGTATAAGACGTTTTCACCTTGCTATACTCCACATACGGCGGATTCCCAATCACCACATCAAACCCCCCGTTCTCTCCGTCCCCCTCAACAATCCCGTAGAACTCCGCCACCCAGTGGAACGGCGCGTATTCCGTCCGCCACGCCTCATCCGATATTTTGACCCCGTTGTACTGGCTTTTTTTCAGCAGTTCATCCAGTGTCTTTTTGAGTTTCGCCTGTTTTTTCAGCAGATTTTTTTTAGCGGCGTCGGCGTTTCCGCTTGTTATTGTTTCCGGTTCCAATTGCAGGCGTTTATAGTCTTTCACAGCCGTCTCGAAGTCTTTCATGTCTTCGTTGATTTTGTTGACTAATTCCGCCGCGAACATATTTCCGAACAAGGCTTCTTTTATTCCGTCCCTGTTGGCGATTCCGACGAGCGTGTTTCCGGCTTTTATGTTGAAGTCTATGTCCGGCAGCGGTTCTATGCCTAAGTTTTCGTGCCGGTAGTCGGGGTCAACGGTGGACACCAATTTCAGGAACAGGCGCAGTTTTGCGGTTTCGGCGGCTTCGCGCATGATGTCCACGCCGTAGAGGTTGTTTAGGATTATCGTTTTATAGATAAAGTATGATTTGCACGGGTGGGTTTTGTTGTTCATTAAGTTCACTTTCTCTTCGAAGAATATTTTTATTTTGCGGTCTAAGCTGCCTTTGTGGTCGTGGCGGATGTAGTCTTCCATGCGTGAGAGGCAGCTGTCGTAGAGGGGTTCCAGGATGTTCATTGCGGCGAAGAGGAACGCGCCGGAGCCGCAGGTTGGGTCTAATACGGTGAGTTTTTCCAAGTTGCGGTAGAATTCCATGATGAATTTGGGAGATTCGATTTGGTCTAACAGGTCGTTTGCGAAGTTTACTATGTCTATGTTGTGCGTGATGAAAGCGTTTATGTCCGTGATGTTTCCGGTTTTGATTAAGGTGGCGGTTTCTTCGTATTTTTTTCTGCGTTCTACCGTTTCGCGCCATGTTTCGGTGGGCAGGGCGTATTCTGGAGCGGCGGGTTCGTTCCAGCGTTTGCGGCGTTCAAGCAGGTTTGGGGCGGAGGGGTCTATGCCGCGGGTTATGTGGTCGGGCAGGGGGTTGGGGTTGCCGTTGTTGTCGCGGACGCCTTTTTTTACGCTTTCGAAGATGTATTCGTCCCCGCTTGCTTTCAGGAAGTTCCAGACTGCGCCGTTTGGGGCGAAGGGGGTTGGGTGGTTTTTCTCTACGGCGTTTAGCAGGTAGGGGAGTATGGCGTTGCGGCTGATGTAGCCGGTTATGTCTTCCTGTGTGTAGTAGGCGCCCATTTCCGCGCGGTCGTTTATGTATTTTTCGAATATGTAGCCAATTACGTCGGGGTTGATTTCGTTGCCGGTTGCGGAGTCGCGGGTGTCTAAGTGCCATTCGTATTCGTCAAACAGGGCAAATATGGCTTCGAACGCTTTGTCGGGGATATTGATGTCGGGGTTTCTCCTCTCGATTTCGTGGATGTCGAAGAGGCCGCCGTTGAGGTAGGGGATGCGTCCGATTAGTTCTTTGATTTTGGGGGCGTGGGCGCAGGAGCCTAAGCCCTGTTGGAAGAGGACTAACAGGAAACTGCGGTAGAAGGAGTAGAACTTGCCTTTGCCGAGTTTGGTTTTGCACTCTTTGAGTTTGTTGCGCAGGTAGTTGCGGTCGTTGTCTAGAAACCCGCGCCGTTGCATGAAGTAGCAGAACATCAGGCGGTTTAGCATTATGGAGGCGTACCACTCCCGGTCGGCGGTTTGAACGATGCCGTGGATAAAGCCTGACAGTTTCGTGTGTTCTTTTTTGAAGTGTTCGTAGAATTTCTTAGTAACCTTTTCGGCGTTGCCGGCGAGGTTGCCGCGCACCCGCGCCGAGACGTCCACAATGGTTATGGCGTCCTGTTCGTCTATTTCGAAGATTAGGCCGGATGCGCGCTGGTAGAGGCGTTCCGCGTCCTGGCTGTTGCTGTGGCGGATTTCCGTTTTGCGGTCTTTTTTGCCGTCGTTGTAACTGTAGAGCCACAGCTGCTCCTGTTTTTTCGCGTCGGCGAATATTAAAATATGGTTGTGGAACGTCGCTTTCAGGCGTTTGGCTATTTTCGCGCGAGTTGTGTAGGCGGGTATGGCGCCGTCGATTGTTATTACCTTAAACCCGCGCTTGTCGGCGATGATTTCCGGGCGGCAGGCGATGCCGTCTATTTGTAGCGGGTCGAGCCGCGTTTGAGGCCGGTCTTTGTCCCAGCCCATGTAATTAAACAGTTCTTTGTGTTTGAAGCCTTTGATTTTGGCCGCAAACTCCGCCTTTGTGATGGAAACCGTCATTTTGCGCCTCCTATGAGTCCGAGCGAGCATATAATTTGCGGCGGCGAATCGGCCGGAGCGGCCTCATCGGCGTTGCACAGTTTGCGGTCGTCGTAGAGCGTGAGGATGAGGTTTTGCAGGTCGAAGTCGGCTATTCCGGCTTTCATCTGCCGCGACAGCGTGTCGGCGGCGGATTCTTTTAGCGGAAAGCGGTATATCTCGTCCAGCGCTTTTTTTACCTTTTCGGGATTGCTGCAGAGCAGCGTTTCGGCGTTTTCGTTGACGTATCTTTCGAGCCGCATATACGCGCGGTATTTTGCGCCGTTTTTCCGTCCGAGGGTTCCGCTTGCGCTTGAGGCCTCCGCGGCGATTTGGCGCACGCCGCTTTTGACGAGGCTGTGGTGGTTGGCGGCCTTTTCTATGGCGGGGGTATCGGCCGCGCATTCGGCGGCCCGCAGGATGGCGTACTGCGATTGCGTGGCTATTTCGCCGTTGTTGTCTATTTTTGCGAGCGCGTCGTTGCCGTCGGCTGTCCGCGCGTACACGATAACGCCGTCGCTGCCTTTGGCGGCATCGTTTTGCTTCGCGCTAAATACTACGTTCGGTAGCGCTTCTATCGCCGTTTTAAGTTCAGGTTTGCCGTCGGTGGCGTCTTTCCATATCTGGTAGGCGTAGCTGGTAAGGTCTACGTCGCCGTCCTCTTCCTCGTCGAATATGCCGGCTTTTTCGTTGTAGAGGTCGGAGATGTTGACCGGGTCGCCGTCGAAGAACACTTCGTCGGAGCCTACGACCTCGGCGTTCTCCTTAATGCGGGTTTTGAGTTTTCCCCGTAGCCCGATGATTTTCTCTATGCCGTCTTCCGGCAGGAAGGAGTAGCATTGGATTTCCGCCGCCTTTTGGCCGAGGCGGTCAACGCGCCCGGCTCGCTGGATGAGGCGAACTATCGCCCACGGCAGGTCAAAATTCACGATTATATGGGCGTCCTGCAAATTTTGCCCCTCGCTCAACACGTCGGTAGCGATTAACACGCGCAGTTCCCCGCCGGTTTTGAGCGAGGGGGATAAATCGCCGTTGCTAACGGGGCTGAAACGGGCAACGGATTCCACGATATTGTCGCTGTCCCCAACGACTAACGCCGCGTCGCTTACGCCGGCTTTTTTCAATTCAGAGTAAAGGTATTCCGCCGTGTCCGCGTACTGCGTGAAGACTAATACCTTTTCGCTTTTATGCGCGACGGTCAGCAGGTTGACTAATTTTTTCAATTTTCTGTCGGTTTCCGGTCTCCAATTTTTAATCTTGCCGAGTATTGACATGAGGCTGTCGGCGTCGGCTTTGAGGTCTTTAGAAAGCTTTTCGGCGTCTAATACCTCGCCGCGTATCCATTGGAAGCGTTCTTTGCAGTCGTTTTCGAACGCGGCGTAGTATTTTTTCGCGGCTTTTTCATATTCGGCTTGCGTCCATCCGAAGTCTAACCGCGGGCCTTCGCCCTCGTTTTCGTCTTCATTGTCGGTGTCGGTGTACATATCGATGCCGGCGGCCGCCGATTTGCCTGAGACGGGCAGTTTCAGCCCGTTGTTCAACGCGTACAGGAAGATGTAGTTGCGCAAAATGTGGCGCGACACCGACAGCATAAACGAGTAGCCGCTGCTTTCGAGGCGCTTGTAGAGGTTTGTGCGGCAAAACCCGATTACCCGTTTGCCGGCGCGGGAGAGGTTGCTTAGTATAAGCTGTTCCTGAACAGTGGGTTCGTGGCCGGAACCGGCATTGCGGTACTGTTGCAGGCCGTACCTCGGCAGGGCCAGTTTGTTTATCGCGGCGACGGTTTCCTCGTCGTACAGGGCGGCGTACTGGTCTGCGGGGTCTTTGGCGCTTAGCTTGAATCCGGCGCGTTTCGGCTTTCTAACGGGAAAATATGACCTTTCGCCGTTTGCGAATACAAGGTATTTGCGCCCCGCTGCGGCATCGTCCTTTGCGTAGTGTTTCTTGATAAAACTCCTCGTGCGGCGCACGAGATACATCTTCATAATTTCGCGCCAGTCGTCCGGGTAATCGCTCTTTTCAAACGCTCCGATGGTTTTGGCATCGGTATCGGGGTGCTTCTCGGCAAACTTCGCCATTCCGCCCAGCTCGTTTATATACTGTTCCGGCTTAATGCAAAGGTCGCAGTCGGACGGCAGGAACAGCCGCAACTGGTTGGACAGGTCGGCGTAAGACTTGTTGTAGGGCGTTGCGGAGAGCAGAATGACCTTGCATTCGTTTTCCTCTATATATTCCTTTAGCGCCCGGTATCTTTCGGCGGAGCTGTTGCGGAAGTTGTGGCTCTCGTCAACGATTACTAATTTATAGCGTTTCAAACCCGGCAAATCGCGTTGCAGGACGCTGTGGGAAATCACCTTTGCGTGGAGGCCGTATTTTTCGCGATACCCCTCCCACATCGAGACTAAGTTCTTCGGGCAGGTTATAAGCGTATTGTAGTAGAGGTCGTCTTCCATAATTTTCGCGATGGCGGCGGCGGTTATGGTTTTCCCCAACCCGACTACATCGCCGATAATGACGCCGTGCCGCTTATGCAGGCAGCGCGCGGCAATCTTTACAGCCGTCTGCTGAAATTCGAGCAACTCGCGCGCGAACTCGCGGGAAAGGCTATACTCCGCCAGCCCCGCCCTCGCCTCGCGGCTGATGTGGTACGCCATTTTCAGGTAAATATGGTACGGAGGGATTAAATCAACCCGCGCCCAGCTGTTCTCTAAAACCGCTATTAAGTCTCTTGTAATATCTATGCACCAGCGGTCGTTCCAGCGGTCATTGAACCACCTGTCGAGTTTCGCCGCCGTGTCCTGCTCTATGACGTCAATGTTCAGCTCCCCCTGGGCGCATAGCCCGGAAAAGGTGAAATTGCTGCTACCGAGCAAGCCGAGGCGGGGCGTGATATTGCCGGGGCAGTGCGCCAGGTAGAGCTTCGCGTGAAGTTGGTGCGCCAAAAACAGTTTGACCGCGACCCGTTCGCTTTTTAACTGTTCGAGAAGCTTGCGCAGCACGGCTTCGTCCTGTTGGGACGGGGTTCCCACCGTCAGTTGGTCGGCAAGTTCCAGCGCTAATTCCTTCCGGCGTTTATTGGCCCCGTCGTTGTCCATTAGCAGGCCGTCGGCGTTTTCAAACTCGTTGCGAAGGAGTTCTTTGGGGGATTTCAGCATCCCAATAAGGAGCCTGCAATAGCGGCGGCGGGCGGCGCCGTTTTCGTCAACGTCCATCCCTTTCAGGGTATCAATGTGTCCGCAGACGCTACGCCACCCGCGGAGGTTGAAGTACCCCGCGCAGTAGTCAACCCTGTCGGCGGCTTTTAAGTGCTCCAGCAGCCCGGATTCAAAACTCAAATCGATATTGTCGTATATTTTCGGCATAAGCGTAGTGTCCGTATTAATAGCAGCAAAACGGAAACTATTGATTTTCTATATAGTTACGCTAATTATCCGCCAAAACGCTATCCGTATCAATGGTAACAATGCGTAACTCGTTGAATTTCTACAAAGTCACACCAATTATTCGTCAAAAATATCATCGTATTGACGATAATACGCATAACTCATTGAATTTACACATAGTTACGCACATTATTCGGCAAAATATCGTCCGTATTGATGATAATGTATGTAACTCTTTGAATTTATACAAAGTTACGCCAATTATCCGTCAAAACATCGTCCTCATTGATAATAACGATACGTAACATATTGAACTTAATGGAGTTAAATCGATTATCAGGCAAAATGTTATTTGTATTGATAACCGTAGTAATTATCGAATTCGTATAGACTTACGTTGATTCATCAAAACTGTCTCAAAAATCTAACGTCATTCTCATACAGCAAACGAATGTCGTCAATCCCGTATTTTAGCAATGCTATCCTCTCTATCCCCATCCCGAAGGCAAACCCCGTATATTTCTCCGTATCAATCCCGCAGGCTTTGAATACGTTGGGGTGGACCATTCCGGCCCCCAGTATCTCAAGCCAGCCGCTATGTTTGCAGATATTGCAACCTTTGCCTTTGCACAGAAAGCACTCTACGTCAACTTCGACGCTGGGTTCGGTGAAAGGGAAGAAACTGGGGCGGATTTTGATTTTCGCGTTTTTATCAAAGAAGCGCCGCGAGAACGCTAAAAGCGTTCCCTTGAGGTCGGCAAAGCTCACGTTTTCGTCAACGTACAGGCCCTCGACCTGGTGGAACATACAGTAGCTGCGGGCGCTGATGGCCTCGTTGCGATAGACGCGGCCGGGCGCTATTATGCGTATCGGCGGCTTTTGCGCCTCCATGACGCGGATTTGCACAGGGGACGTATGCGTTCGCAGCACAGACTTCTCCCCGATGTAGAAAGTGTCCTGCATGTCGCGGGCGGGGTGGAGCGGGGGCATGTTAAGCGCTTGAAAGTTGTAGTAGTCGCTCTCAACGTCCGGGCCGTAAGCTATTGAAAAACCCATGTTTACGAGAATTTCAACTATCTCGCTCCTTATTTTGGCGAGGGGGTGCAGGCTGCCCGTTTGGAACGGGTAGCCGGGCAGAGTAGGGTCGAACCCGGGGGCGGCCGCCTCGGCCCTGTTTTGCCACGGGGCCTCCGCGAAGCGCTCTTCAACCTCGCGGCGCAGAGCGTTGGCCGCCGCGCCGAAAGTCTTGCGCTCCGCTTCGGGCATAACCCCAAGCGATTTCACGAGTTCGCGCAAAACGCCTTTCTTGCCGAGGTACTTCAGACGGAAGTTCCCGGCATCGGCGTCGGATGCGATAGCTCCGAATTCGGAGAGCGCCTCGCCGCGCAATGTTTCCAGCGATTCTATTGTGTTGTATTCCATATAACCGCTTGATTCTCCCCCAAATCCGACAAATTACTCAGAAACCGTAACGACGAGCTTCGCAAACGCGTCCGGTTCGTGTAACGCCAAATGCGCCAGCGACTTACGGTCGAGCTCTATGCCTTTTGTTTTCAGGCCGGAGATGAGCTTTCCGTAGGTGGTTCCGTTGAGCCGCGCGGCGGCGTTTATGCGCACTATCCACAGCGAGCGGAAATTGCGCTTGTTCTGCTTGCGGTCGCGGTATGCATATACCCCCGCCCGGTACACGGCGTCTTTGGCCTGTGTGATGCAGTTTTTGCGCTTGAAAAAATATCCGGAGGCTTGGCTTATAATGGCCTTGCGGCGCGCCCGCGACGCGACCCGTGTTTTTGCCCTTGGCATGGTCTAACTCCTTGTTTTATAATAGTTTATATGAATTTCGGTAATTAAACGTCACAGCGCCAACGATTTTACGTCTGCAACATAAGCGCCACTTTTTTCTCCACGCCTTCGTAAACCAGCGTCGCCTTCCTCAGGTTGCGCTTGCGCTTCCTGTCCTTCTTGTTGAGGATATGGCTCTTGAACGCTTTCTTCCGCTTGACGTGGCCGCCCGCCGTGAGGCTGAAACGCTTCCGCGCCGCCGACCTGCTCTTCATTTTTGGCATATTACGCTCCTTTTTTGCCGGCTGGTTTCAGACCGCCGGTTGATTTATTGAGTTCCCGTTAACTTCTTTAACATCGGCTTCCTCGGCATGCCCGGCCTGCTCAGTATGCTCGGCATGCTCCTTCTTCTCCTCTAATCCGTGCTTCCTCATGTACTCCTTGACCTTTACCCTGTCCGGCACATAGATGGATATCATGTTCCGCCCCTCCATTTTGGCCGCCATCTCCACCTGCGCCAACTCCGTCAACCCCGCGTCAACCCTCTCTAAAACTTTCTTGCCGAAGTCAAGGCGCGTTATCTCCCGCCCCCTGAACACTATAGTTATCTTCACGCGGTCGCCTTTCATCAGGAACTTGCGGGCGTGGTCAAGTTTGAAGTCGAAATCGTGCTCCTCCGTCTTGGGGTGGAACTTGACCTCTTTCAGGTGCATGACGTGCTGCTTCTTCTTGGCCTCTTTCGCCTTCTTGGACTTCTCGTACTTGAACTTGCCGTAGTCCATGATTCTGCACACGGGCGGGTCGGCGCTGGGCGCAACCTCCACCAAATCCAAAGCGTAACCGGCGGCGCGGGCGATAGCGTCGGAAATGGGCAAAATCCCCAGCGGCTCGCCATCGGGAGCCACCACTCTAACGCGCGGGACGCGGATTTCGTTGTTGATGCGCGTGCCGTCGTCCTTACGGGGCGGTGTGCGGAATTTGTTAATACTTGCCTCCTTATTTTTGTTTTTTATTTTTTTAAGTCAAACAATAAAATCAAATTCAAATTTAAGGGGGGGCAAGCCCCCCTCGCTACATAAAAACGGGCTTCGCCCGTTTTTATTACGCTACCCCCCATACGGGGGATAAATCCCCCCCGTAACGCCCCCCATAAACATGCGCCGCTTCGCGTCGCGGTACGTCAACGTCAACATCACAAACTTATAGTGTTGATACCCGGAACCGCTAATTTCAAAACCCCGTCTATAAACTCATTTAAGGATTTAATGCCAATGTCGCCCTTGGTATGCTGACGGATTGATACCGTTCCGGCGGATTGTTCCTTTTCACCCGCCACCAGCATGAACGGGACCTTTTTGGTCTCCGCTTCGCGTATC
>JAITCM010000070.1 GCA_031283085.1 Chitinispirillales bacterium
AGAAATATCGAACAAAAACTAAACTCGATTTTTAACCTTTTAACGGTCAGCTCTAATTTGAAACGACGGGTTTAAATGGGGATGGGCTTTCGGTCAGGTTTTCTTTTGATGTAACACGCGGCCATAGAGACGGTGAACAACGCTCTCCAAAAGGTATCGCACCAGCGCAGTTCTTTGGGCGCGTCGCAGAACCGCCTGGAGCACACGATAAAGAACCTTGACACGACCGCCGAGAGCCGCATCCGCGACGTGGACATGGCGAAGGAGGTCATGGAGTTCACGAGGAACAACATCCTGCAGCAGGCGTCCCAGGCAATGTTGGCCCAGGCGAACCAGCAGCCGCAGAGCGTCTTGCAGTTGTTGAGGTAACCGGTATTTCGTAGGGGCGACCGTCCCGGTCGCCCTTCTTTTTATGTTGTAACGGTGCGAGCGAACGCAGTTCGCCCCTACGGTAAAATGTCAGACAACGTTGTAGGGGCTGGGTTTGCCCGCCCCGTTTTATGTTGTAACGGTGCGGGCGAACGATGTTCGCCCGTTGTTTTATAACGATTGGCGGTGTTGCGATGCATTAACGAGGTGACGTTGGGCATAGAGGCACCGGATGGCATGCACATAAGGCGCGACGGGGGCCGGCACCGATTTTACCCCCCCTCCGCCTCCTTAATCCTAATTATTCCGTGTTTTTGCCACCGTCATAAATTATATTGCTGTTCCTGACGGAGCAGGGGTACTCCTACGATATTCGGTACTGCGAGGGGGGTTGAGGGACGGGCCGGCGCAAAAGTCTTTTGCTTTCCGCATATAAACGACGTATATTATATGTTACGGATAAAGGTATATAATTCACGAAAAACCCTAAACTTAAAGTAACACGGAGTTACATTATGAGAAGCAAACTCACAAAAATCGCACTGGCGGCAGTTTTGGGGCTTGCCCTGGCATTAACCCTTTCCTGTGTAGATGATGATGGCGGTGGCGGCGGCGGTGGCGGTCAAATTCCGCCTGTCGTAAGCGGTTGCGGAGGCAATTCAAGTTTTCTTGTCGCAAGTGGTGGTGACGACAGCTTCGGCGATGACAACTCCGGCGCCAATATTTCAAATAAAGTAATTTACGTGGACGGCGGTTGGGGCGGTTCGGAAGACGGGACATCGTCGAATCCTTACCGCACCATTCAGGCAGCGGTTGACGCGGCCTCAGACAGCGAAATCGACATCATCAAAATTGCGCAGGGAACCTATCACGAAGCGGTGAGCATTTCGCAGAAAAAAGTACAATTGCTCGGCGGCTTTTCGCGCGGCGACAATTTCGCTTCCGCAAACCCTCAAGAGAGAATAACCGTCATAGAGGGAACGATTGACGCGCCGTGTATTTTGGTAAACATCGACGAGCGGGAAATTCCGGGTTCGCTGGTGATCAGCGGCTTTACCATTCGCAAAGGTCAGCGCGGAATTAAACTTTCGGGCGGATGGTCGGAACATACTAAAAACATCACCATAAAAAACAACATCATTGAAGAAAACGACGTAAGGGGTGCCGAGGACGAACGGGGCGGCGGGATTGGTTTGGAGGGAACCAACGTGACCGTTCAAGGCAACATCATTCGCGGAAACAAGGCGGGGCGCGGCGCCGCCATCGGGGGAACGAGCAACGAAATCTCCAATTTCCTCATTGCCAACAACTGCGTTGAAAACAACAATGGCTATGACGACCACGCGGGCGGCGTAATCATCAGCGGAACAGGGATGCTCACCAGAAATGTTTTCGACGGAAATAGCGTTATCAACAGTTACGGGTGGGGCGGCGGAATTACGGTTGTCAACGAAGACACGACAAAGCTGATTACCCTGTCGCACAACATTTGGCGCAACAATCACGCGCCGTCACGCGGAGGGGCGGTTTTCGTGGACGAGGCGTCAAAAGTGAGCATGATACACGAATTGCTTTACAACAATACGAGCGGCGAAAGCGGTTCGGCGGTTTACGTAGACAAGGCCGGGTCGTCAAACGCCCCGTCTACTATTGCCCCGTCTATTTTGTATATGGACAACTGCACGGTTTCGGGCAACACAAGCCCTGGCGCCGCGCTGTATGTGGAGACGAGCAGTGTGTTTGTTCAAAACAGCATTTTCTGGAACAACGGAAGTGATTTTCAGGTTGTGGCTGACGGGTGCCTGACCGTCAACCACACGCTCACGGAGCGAATCTTCGAAGGCACGGGCAACATCTCGTCAGACCCTTTGTTTACCAACGCTTCTACAAACGATTTTCACCTCCAATCGAACAGTCCCGCTATTGACGCCGGAAATCCGTCTTCGGATTTCTCGAAAGAACCCGCGCCGAACGGCGGTCGCGTAAATCTCGGTTGCTACGGAAACACCGCCGAGGCAAGCATAAGCGCGGTACATTAAAAAGCAAACAAGCGCCGAAAGGGGGATTAATAAAGATTGTGGGCAAATAATTCCGGGCGCGGATTACCCGCTGATAATATTGGCCATTTCCGCGATACCGCCGCCCGAATCCATATCTATCCTAATAGAGAGAAGCTCGTTAATGATTTGACGCAATTTATCGACATCATCGGCACGTTTGCATTGCTCTCCGCGTTCAACGAGGTCGTCAAAGCGCTGTTTATCGACAAACGTTGCCGGCGACGCTTTCAACCGGTCAAAGAGCCCTGTGACAAACCACGGCTGCCGGCCAAGAATGACCAAAGAATTATCCCTCAATTCCCCGATATGGCGCTCAAATTCCTTATCGTTTTGAGCTATCGACTGCTGCGCGGCCTTTGCCAAATTGTCAAAAGCGGATATTTCGGCGGGCCGGGCATACTGGCGCACGCGTTTGCCGAAAGACTCTATCTCGGAATCAAGCCCGGCTTGCCTGATTTTTTTGAGGTTATCTTTCCGAACCTGGGCGATGAGTTTTTTCGCTTCAAGGATTTTTTCCATCGCTTCCTGCGTTTTTTCGGCATCCGCTCCCCCCTGGGCGAGGGATAGCGCATTCTCAAGTTTTTTTCGCGCCTGTTCCAACTTTGAATCGTTCACGGCCTTGCTAATCTCGTTTACGCTTTCAAGGGTTTTCTTGCCATCCTCCATAACGGCGCCGGCGACGGCTGTGTAGTCTAACTGCCCCTCCAGGCGGGAATAAAAATTTCTGCCGGAGCGGAATGTGCCGCCAATAGACGGCACCGAAGCCGTAAGGTTTATGTGGCCGGAGTCCAAAATTTCATACTCGCACTCCAAATCGGCACCCGCGGGAATCACGCCGTCGCTGAAATCCGTTCCGCGGATTTTAAACACCCCTATAGGGCGGTTATCGCCTATCGGCTCCTCAATCTCACCCTCCCACAGCTTAATGTTTATGGAATGATTGGAGCCCGCCCTAAGCGTTTCGCTTGCTTTGTACATCTTTTTACCGTGTATCGGCAGCAAATTGCCGGCTCGGACAAGATAGTCAAGCCTGTTGCGGCCGCCGGGTTTGTCCATCGCCTCAATCGCAATGGAATGCGAAGCCGGTATGGCTTCAACCGTGGCGGCGGTCCGCGTAATGACGATTCTGTTTTGCCCCATGGCAATAGCCCCGCCGGCCTGGTCAAAAACAAGAACTTTGAACGCGTTGTCGCCGTTTTTCGACAGCGCGACGTCAACAACCGTGCCGTGTTTGAGCGGCAAGCGGCCGGATGTCCAGCCGGTATCTATGCTATCCACCTGAAATTCAAAACCCGCCGCCGCGCTCCCCAACTGCGCCATTATCCTTGCGTTGGCATTCGGCGTACGCGCGCTATAGCCGAAAGAAAGTTTCAACTCTTCGGCGGAAGAAATTTGCCCGCGCGCGCTTTTGCGCGAGCGGTTCCCGGAGGTCCAATCAATGGACTCGGCAAAGATGCTTGCCCCTTCCGCGACGGCGGTCATGGGATTAACGTCAATGCTTGCTTGAACGCCCAGCTCGGAGGCAACCTTATCGCGCAAAGGCTTGTAATATGTAGGCCCGCCGACGAACACAACGCGTTCCAAATCGCGCGGAGCCAAACCCGCCTTGCTCAACGCTTCCCGCACGGTCAGTATCGCCTCACCCACACGTTCAGATATCAGTTTGTCGTAAGCGTCGCGCCGCAATAAAATCTCAACATATATATCATGACCGCTAAGGTCGCGCTGGTTGACTTCCGCGTCCGGCAAGTAGACAGTGGATTCTTCACGCGCCGAAAGTTCTATTTTGGCCTGCTCCGCGGCCTGCGTAACCATCCGAATAAGTTTTTTGAACTTGGGGTTTACAAAAAAGTCTTTGGGCATATCAAATTTTTCCTGTAGCCACGGGCGGACAATGTTATCTACAACCGCGCGGTCAAAATCCCGCCCGCCGCACATCGCGATTCCGCCGTGAGCGAGAAGGCTCACGCCTTTACCGTCGGCGCTCTTCGCGATAGCCACATCCAAAGTCCCGCCGCCCATATCAAAAATCAAAAACACGCCACCGGCATTCTTCGTGCGCATAACGCTCATAACGGCGGCAACCGGCTCCTGCATAAGCGCCACCAGCCCTATGCCGGCCATATTCGCCGCCTGCATAGTTGCGTCTTTCTGCATCTGGTTAAACGCCGCCGGAACGGTAATCACAGTCCCCGTGCCCGAATCATTCCGAATCTCTTCCGGTAAATAGCCGAATAAAACCTTCAGCACTTCGGCGGAACACTCTTCGGGAGTTTTTGTCAACTTCAACGCCGGAAAGCTAATCGGCGTGCTCGTCCCCATCAGGCGTTTGAACAATACCGCGGAGTTGTCCGGGTATTTGGCGGCAACATTGTACGCCCGCTGCCCCACATACTTATTGCCGCGCTTGTCTATGTAGATTGCGGACGGCGTCACGTCGTTTTGCTCGTGGCTCTTCCAAACGCGGGTATCTGTGCCGTCATACGAACAGATAGCGCTATTTGTCGTGCCGAGGTCAATGCCGATAAAGTTTTTCATCGCTATGCCTTCTTCTTCAGCGTAATGGTTCCTGTTTTCCTAACGACACCGTCTTTTCCCATGATAGTCGGCTCAAGCAACTGGTCGACAATCAAGGCGTCATCCGCCTCAAATTCATCTATATTCAACGGCGTTGCGGCCATGCCCACATCAAAATTCTGCCCCTCATAGTCGGCAACCGTCAACCCCGCCTGCTCCAGCGCCTCGCAAGTCTTTTTCATAAACCAATTCAGCGAACCCTCGTACCTGTTCCGCTCCCCCGCGTCGAGTTTATCCAGCACGCGCACGAACGTCCGGCGAAACCGCCACGACTCCACAGCCATGCTGATAACCGCGCTTCGCATGGCTTCGTAGGGTACCGCCTTTTGTTCAGAGTCCGCCATCGGCATCCGCACTCTTTCCAAAGCGTGTTTTTGTGAAAGGCCGCACATCGAGGCGTTTCCGGCGTTTCCAACGGTTTCAAACGCCGTTTTAAGCGCATCCCCGGCCCCAAATATAAGATAATTCATGGTTATATTGTATGTCAATGTTTTTTTATTTTTACTTTTTTTTAATTCACCGAACCCGCATAAAAATACCTAACCCATTCCCCATACGTATCCTGCGCCGACAGGCAGGTGTCAATCAAATAACCCTTCATGTTTGCAAATTCTTTTAAGCCGCGATAGTAAAATTGCTTGTGCTCGTTATCGATAATAAACGGAATAATGCCGTTCCTCAGACACTCGCGAAACAGAATCAGACGCCCAACCCTGCCGTTCCCGTCCTGAAACGGGTGAATTTTCTCAAAACGATAGTGATATTCCACGATGTTTTCAAACGTTATTTCGGATAAAGAATTATACCGCATATTGAGTTGAGACATATCCGTTTCCACATTTTGAGGTAAGGATGTCTCCGCTCCGTCCACTTCATTAGGTTGTGTTTTCCATTCGCCGACCTTAAACCATTTCTTTGCGGCGTCGGAAGTGCTCGTTTTCAAAATACGGTGGAACTCCTTAATTATGCCGTTTGAAAGCGCCGTATCAACGGTGCTATCAGTATCAACAGTATCAAGCAAATAATCAAACGCGGCGAAGTGATTTGAGGTTTCGATAATATCGTCAACCGGCACGGCCTCCTGCTCCTTGAAACCGATAGTCCGCGTCTCAAAGATATAGCGGGTCTGCTCCTCGGTCAGTTTGCTCCCTTCTATCCTGTTAGAATTGTAAGCGAGGCTCACCTGCGTCTTGTGGTACAAGCCCCCCTTCCGCTTCGCGTCTTTTTCTTCTTTTAGGTATGATAGCAGGTTATTCATTATCAGTCTCCCGTAACTTTAGTTTTCACTATCCACGGCGTTAAAATTAACGATATTAGCCCCGCGGAAATCACAGTGACGATTACGTTTCCGTATTGCCTAATCTCAAGCCCGCTTAAAAACCTTATCCCAACAATGCCCAGCGTAATTCCCGCCGCAATCACCCAATATTTTATACTTACGCTCCCCGTTTCTTTGCGGTCTATGGGTAATTTGTAAACGGCAAAAACAACCGCAAGCCCGCCGACTATCGTGCTTGCGTGCTGCAATATATTAAAAACAGGAACTTGTGCATTCCAAAAATTAATTTGGTTCGTCAACGCGGGCATTATAGCAACGAAGCAACCGTATTTGTGCGTAAAACCGTCCCACAGCAGGTGGGAGGCCGCTCCGATAATGAGTGAGATTATCACTGCCGCCCAATTTTTATTAAAATACTCGTTCCAGTCAAACAGCCTAAACGCCGAAAATCTTGCTCTCAAAAAAAACGGCAAATTGTCTAACAGACTATTGCGGACTATGTTGTGAAAAATAAAGGCAAGCAACAATCCCAAAGGCAGGTCAAACCAAAAAA